>CABRLU010000140.1 GCA_902471845.1 uncultured Lachnospiraceae bacterium
TCTTGACTTTGTAGTCGGGCATTTAATTTCTCCCTTCATAAAAGTAGTTCCCCTTATCAAAAAACAGAAGAAGGGTTTATAGTTGTGATCGCTTCTTAATAGTGTATTCAATTATTTTGCAGTTTTTCACCGTTACTTAAACATAATGCTTTACAGAGTGTCTGACTGTTTCTTCCTTTACTTTTTTGCAAAGAAAGCTTTACTTTTTCACTTTTTGTGGTACAATAAGTAAAGGATGGGGGCGAAGACTATGATTTCATATTCCGGTCTGCTGCAAAAACTGAATGAAAAAGGTTTGACGAAAACTGCATTGACCAGGGAGCTTGGTATATCCTCCCGCACCGTGGCAAAAATCGGACGAGGAGAGAAAATCGCCGATCATGTTCTTGAAAAAATGGCTGTTTTTTTCGGTTGTTCTGCAGGTGAACTATGTCAGATCATTTCGGATAACATTTTGCTTCAAACTCTCAGGGATGAGAAAAACATCCGTATGCCTGGAGGTCTGTACCATGAACTTCAAGTGCGGATGACCTATAACTCTAACCATATAGAGGGAAGCAAGCTTAGTGAAGATCAGACCAGGTTGATTTTTGAAACAAACACAGTAGATGTGGGAGAAGGTATTCCTGTTGATGACATTATTGAAACCGTCAATCATTTTCGTGCCATAGACTTTTGTATCGATATGGCGGAAGAACCTCTTACCGAGGATATCATCAAAGAACTGCACCATATTTTGAAACAAAGTACAATGGACTCCTCGCTTGCATGGTTTGCCGTTGGGGATTACAAGAAAAGAGCTAATGTGGTCGGCGGCCGTGAAACTGCAAAGCCGAAAGAGGTTGCTTCACGCATGAAAATTCTGCTTTCTGAATACGAAGCTAAAACTGATATCACGATTAACGACATCATCCGTTTCCATTACGAATTTGAACGTATTCATCCTTTTCAGGATGGCAACGGCAGAGTCGGCAGGCTAATCGCATTAAAGGAGTGCCTTCGTTTTGGGCTTATTCCGTTTATCATTGAGGATGCCAAGAAGCTGTATTATTACCGGGGGCTCTCTGAATGGGAACGGGAGAAAGGATATCTGATAGACACCTGTCTGGACGGACAGGATACCTTCAGAAAACTGATGTCCATATTCGATATTCCGTCATAATAAATTGTAAAAAATGCCGAAGCGATTTTTAATAGAATATGCAAGGGACATTCATCAGATATTTTGCATGTTGCGATGGATGTCCCTTTTGTCCGTTTTTATGCCGGAATTTCTACGATGACGACATTATCGTATCCGGAATAAAGTTTTTCAAAGGCTTTTTTGCGAAACTCCTCATGAGGTGCGCAATGAATTTCATCGATTATTTCCGCTTCAAATGTGTCGATTCGAACAGCGAGAAGTATCATATAAGGGATGAAATTGATTTCTGCTAAATTGTTCATGGACGATTCCTCCTTTGTGATAAGTTAAGATATCCTCCATTGTAAAGAAGTCAGTGTCCCATAAAACGGACTTTGAGAAAAGAAAATGAAATTTTTTAATAATTTTTATTATATAAATCTAAAATTTCTTTGTAGGAGTGAATCAGCTGGATGAGTTCGTTGGTGATGCTGGCTTTATCAATGCCGGTCTGATAGGCCAGGTCATTGTCCAGACTTTCAAGCATTTCCTGAAACTGGATGGCATCGGCGTTTTCAGCAATAGTGGTATAGATATCCGTATCGGCGAAAAAGATTTCGATTTCATCCCAATCCAGATCGCCGTCAGCATCTGTGATCGCTGTGGGATATTCAAAATCCGGTGCATAGGCTCTCAGAATATAATATTTAACGGCAATGTCCTTCAATAATGAGTAGTAATGGCCGTCCTGAAGCATGACCTGTTCGATATTCATTATGGTCATTAACCGCTGCATGGCCGTCAGTACCGTTTTGTATTCAAATTCGTATTCGGTTCCGTTATATGTATAAATTCCTTTCATGAAATTTCCTCCTTATTTGTAATTACATGCCCGAATGGGTATATTTATAGCCTTCTTTATAGGCGTCACCGGCGATGGCGGCTTTTGTAAAGCTGTTGTTTTTCCACCAGGCCCATAAGGAGGCAGCAGTGGTCAGCAGCATTGTTATGCCGTCGTATATCTGATCGTCACTGAAAGGCAGAGGATTCTTACCGGTGAGTGTCAAAAACTGGTTGAGCAAAGCTGCGAACAGGACAAGGGTTCGGGAAATGGTTCCCACAGAAATTTTGTTCATCCTGGATTCTCCTTTCAAATGGAAATTCAGAGGGCGGCCGGAACCGCCCTCTGGTACAGATAACTTATTCTTCTTCGAGGATAAGATCTAACATTTCGTTGTCGTCATTGACCATCAGATCGCAGGTGATCGTAATGGTTGCCGGATCGCCATTGTTGGACATGCTGATGCTCATATTGGACTGTGGTGTAACTTTGTAAGCGATAAACTTATATGGTAAAAGTTCGTCGCTTTCTGTTTTCATAACTGTGTCACCGTAAACCGTAAAGGCTTTCGGGAAGGAGCTGCCTTTGACAGAAATCTTCTGAACCTTGTCTGTAATGTCTTTAACATAGTAGACAATGACTTTGTCTCCGGCTGCGGCGCCTGTAATTGTCACTGTTTTATTTGCAACCGTTGCAGTTTTTGCTGTACCGCAATCGTCATCTGCAGCAAATACATTGACGGCTGCTCCGGAAGCCGGTGTGTCTGTCAGTGTGACTGTGCCGCCTTCGGCTGCTGTCAGTTCTTCTCTGACCATAAATTTAGCGGATTTGGACATATCGCCGCCGGTCAATAACTGATACAGCTTGAAGCTCTGCATCTGTGTTTCGATAGTCAGTGTGCCGCCTCTTTCACCAGAAAATGCTACGCGTTTCGGATGTCCTTTTCCGCCGTAGGCAAATACGGTTTCTCCTGTGATTTCTGTTGTGCTGACATTGGCATAATCCATGTTCAGGAACGGTGTTTTTGTTGCGTAATCTTCAAAGATCAGATCACATACTTCTCTGTTTGCAAATGTGTTTCCCATTTTAATTTCCTCCTTTATGGGTTAATTTTCGTTTTTGTACCATTCATTTCCTTTGAAGGTATTTTTTGTGTTTCCATAAGCAGCCACAGACATTTTCTGAATGTCAAAATAGACGCCCACCTGTTCTTTTTTAAACTGCTCATAGAATTGATATATGGTCAGATCCCATATATTCGTAAAATTAATAGAGTTGCTTTTGACGGCCACTGCGGTGACCAGGTTGGGAAGGTCCATGTCTTTATCATGTTTGGATTTCCCGGAAGTCGACTGCCTTCCCTGACGGATTTTGGTGAGTATTTCCAGAGCCCGTTTGTTTTTAATTTTGGACGCGTCCACATCATAGTCCCTGCGTTCGATACCGCATTTCTGTAAAATGATGTCACAGAGCTCAGGGAAATTTTCAGCACAGATCATGCCGACAGGGATAATCTGATTATCTTTATCCTTTTCTTTATAGGTAAAGAATAATCGATTGTTTTCATCCCAGAGAATATTTTCCTCCAGAAAGAAGTCAAACATTGCGGCATAGGATGTTTGAAGCCGGATATCGGAACAGATGAGGTCAAACATGGAAATGTTGTCCTCACGTCCGCAGGCCTGAGGCGTCATTAAAAGAAGCCCCAGATACATCTGATAGCCCTGCCAGGTGGTTCGGGGATTCCAGATGTCTCTGAGGGTCGGGGACTTGACATGACCGATGCGTTCCACATAAAAGGAAAAGGGTGAGATTAAGTCAGAATAATCCAATTTCATCGTTTCACCTACCTGAAATCAGGAACAAGATAAGTCATTGTCCGTCCAATCCATAAGCCGCCTGTGAAGGTTTCCACACTTTGAAGCTCAGGAAGACCGATGCCGAATTCCTTTTGACGCTGTCTTAAAAGGGTCTTGTCTGACGGATAAAGAAGTTCTTCAATTCGTTCAGCTAATAAATCGTATCGTGTGCCGTAATAGCCGGCGGAGCTGTTCTGAACGGTGAGGATGTCTTTATGGCAGACAGGCTGGATAACAATTTTCATTGTTTTCATTGTGGACGTTGTCTTTGTGACGGCGGTTTCCAAAAAAATATAGCAGGCCGGTTCGGCCTCTGTCGGCTCCATGTAGAGATGGGGCTGAATATGTTTTTGGGCCTCAGCGGCGATGGCTTCATCCGATTTCCCGGAAGTATCCCCCAGAAGAAAGTGCAGGATGTATTCATCGCCAAGAAGAATCGAACCGAGGTTATCTTTATATTTGCCGAGTTCTTTAAGCATTGTGTTACCTCCTCATGTTTGTTTTGTTATTTCTCTACACAATAAGAAAAACGGGAGATATGACGAAAACCCTTGAAGAATCAAGGGTTTCCGGCGATTTCTGAATTCGATTTTTTTCGAAGCTTTTCCATTCGTGCCCGGTCAGAGGCCATCTTTTTGGACCTGGCACAGAGCTCGCAATACTTTTGATTGTTGGTCTTACGCACATAAAGTTTCTGACATTCGGTACATCGGGCAAATTTTCCTTCTTTATAGTAGTTCAGATATTCGTAGCCCAGTTCTCTGAAATCACTAATTTCGAAAACCGGTGTGCCTTCCATATCGATAAAGTTGACCCGCAGATTCAGGTTATCATTTCTGGTGGAAAATGAAATAAGGCCTGTGGATTCTATATCATTCAAATATAGAAATTTATCTTTCCGGTATTTGACAGTTACCCGAGCGGCCCGATAGATTTCCGGAATCGTGGCGTTGACCCATCCGTGGTTGTCAGGAAAAAGTGTGTTATGAAGTTTGGCATGACAGAGCATGACAAAGACCAGCTTTTCATATTTTAGATGATTTAGTGTTTTAATCTGATCCAGTTCTTTCATAGTGAGGCCGATGGATTCAATTTCACGAAGGGGATATCTGTCTGCTTTTTTGGCAATATCTTCAATGGTATCTTCCCAAAGAGCCGGATGATAGTGTTTATCGCAGGAAGCCATAAAATCATTCAGCTTTTCTATCGTTTCGTTTTTGCTCAAATCTTCTTTCTGACGGTAATATTTGGCTAAAAGAAAAAGGGCGGCAGTAGGTTTACTGCCGATATCCCTGGATTCAAGAAGCCTTTTGGCTTCCTTCACTTCGTTTAATAATAGTGTCATGTTCTTCCTCACTTTCTTTATTCATATCCAGTGTGATGGTTTTCATCTTAAAACGCTGACCATTAAAAAGGATGTCCCCGGATGCATCTGCTTCCGGATAGGAGATCTGGTAGTGATTGCGTTTCAGGAGATTGCGTATAAATATATCGCCGCAGATATCCCAGGCAAATTGTTTGCTGGCTTTGGATCTGGAATAGCATAAATCCAGAACAATGTCGCACAGGTAGTCTTCATTGGGACACTCACTGAGGCATTGACGTTTAAATTCTTCTTTAAATATGTACCTTTGTATCTGCCTTTCGTCGGATTTCAGCCGTTCACTTTTAGCGTATTGCATGAAACTGGCTGTTTCGCGCTGGTAACGCTCATAAATCTTTTTAATCTTACGGAACAGCTGAGTGGAATAGGTGACATTACATTTTAGTATGGAATAATCAAAATTTTCTGTTTTAGATGATTTGATGTCCTTAAATAAATCTTCAATCTTCCAGCAGATTTTGTTCATAGTACAGGGCGCCGTTCCCATAGGCATTTTTTCATAGTAACAGGAAAGGAAACCTTCTTCCTCCGGGGCAGGGTTTGGTTTGGCAATCAGCTCATCCAGTGTCATTCGAAAACGCATGATACATTTTTCTTCGTTCTTTTTAATGTAGTTTTTTAACTGAGCTTTTTCAGCCGGATAAATATACTGCATAAAATAAGGTTTTTTGTCGGCGATGATCTTTTCATCAAACCAGTCCTCTTTGTCAGCGAGATGGCAGGCGGGGCGGTACCATGCTTCGGGCATGGGCTTCGCTTCAATTCCCTTTGTTTTATCGATGCTGTTTTGCTGATAAAGCTGTCCGCATTTGATTCGATAGTCCAGAATGCGGTATTCTCTGGAATCCTTCGGAAAACGGGCCTGAACCTCAAACATAGAGGTGATTTTATTCGTCACCTCGCCAACCGCATTGCCGAAGCTGTTTATGTTAGAGACCATGAGATCATCTTCTGTTGGTACACATTTTGGCGCTTTGCGCTGGACACAGACGACGGCAGGAAGCGGACGGGTGCGTCTAACAAGCAGCGGAAAGGATGTATTAATAACACAGTCGCCATCTTTATCCATGCCGTTCATGGCATCGGCGCAGGTATCCCAACTGTTAAAAATAGTCGGCGTGGTCATATATTGATAGAACGCATCCATTTCATCGGAGCAGACGACCTCGAGGACACGAATGTTGTTGTGGGAGGTCATCGGCGCCCTGAAACTGACAATCTTGTCCACACCCTGGTCATTCCAGTATCTGGAATAGACCTGTCCGGCTTTTAATAAACCGGTGACTTTCAGGCCGAACATGGATTGACACAGCGAATAGGGGTC
>CABRLU010000141.1 GCA_902471845.1 uncultured Lachnospiraceae bacterium
GTATCTCGTCCATGTCGGCCTGATACGCAGGACCTCCGGCGTTGATCCGCTTGGCAATCTGGTTGATATTCCGACCAATGGCGGAAAGCTCTTTGGTAAATGCCTTGATATCTGCGGTGTCCGTATAGATGATATACCCGTCAATCGCCATCTTGCGGAGGTAGGCACCATATCTGCGTGTGGGTAACTGGCTCATTTTTTCGTCTATGAGCCGCTTTTCGTCCTCCGTAACATAGAATTTCATTTGGATATTCCGCTTTCGGTTTGCCATGCGCCGCCTCCGTTCTTTATAAGGGTTTGGGACTATCCCAACAAGCAATTTTGAATTTTCGGGCAAGGGACCTGAAAATCTCAAAATTCGCAAGCGGGTACTCGCTTGCTGTGCTTGCTACCGTATCTTATCCCTACTTATAAAGCGTTACGGACACTTGAAAATACCCGCAAAAGAGCATAAAAAGACGCAAAAAATAGAAGCCACTTTACATCTTCTGTAAAGCGGCCTCTATTCGTCCAGTTTGATCGCTCCGTCAATGGTTGCCTCAATGATCGGCAGGTATTTTTCCGGGCAGAGCTGCAATTTGTGATTGACCCTCTGGCGCTGTTCGGTGTTCTCTGCGACCAGGGAGGGATTGAAGTACCGCTCAACCGGCAGCTTGCAAATCCGTATGAGCTGCAACACCACGGGCACGCTGGGAACCGTCTGCTCCAATTCGATATTGGCAAGATAGCGAGGATCAATGCTGACCTGTTCTGCCAATGCCCTGCGGGAGATATTCAGAGCTTCCCTTGCGGCCTTCACATCGGAGCCGAAGGTTTCAAACCCAGGACAATCTTCAATTTTAGCCATATAACATCACCCTCTTACATTCTATATTTCATAGTATGTTTTTGGAATGATGCTATATGAAGACCATCTACACTTTATAGTTCGTCCTTTGCGTCTTACATTATTCGAGCAGACGAATTATATGCCAAGTCTTGTACGCTATGGTGAAAAAGCAAGTACCTCCCAAAATAGATACTCGCTTTTCATTCATTATATCGGTGGGATGTACCCGAACTGAAGTGCCTTTGTAACAGCTTCAACAGTTGAGGAAACAGCCAACTTCTCAAAAATATGTTGCAGATGATTTGATAGGGTTCTTTCACTCATATACAGTGCATCTGCTATGTCTTTTCGCTTTTTTCCGGTACTGATAAGCTGCAATATTTTCTTTTCCATGCTTGTCAAATCTTCGATGATGATTTCGTCTGTTTCAGCAGGAAAACAGGTTTTCCCATGCGATACATGGAGCAGCGAGGCAATCAGATCATCCGGGCCGATGTTTTTATTCAGAAAACCACATACTCCGATTTTTCTTGCTTCATGCCTATATACAGGAAGATCATACCCGGTCAAGATCATAATTTTTATATCCGGTTTTGTTTTCAGCAAGTGGGCGGCAGCCTCAAGGCCATCGGTATCGCTGAGATTTCCGAGGTTAATATCCATCAGCACAATGTCAATGTCATTTTCAGAAACGATGCTTTCTAAATTTTCAATGCTTTGTGTTGTGATAAGTTCTCCAACCTCACTATATTCTTCCAACGCAATCGAAAGGCTTTTTGCAAAAAGCACATGATCGTCAACTAACAAAATATTGATAAGAACCATCTCCTTTCATGGGTATTGTGATCTCTATGCAAATGCCGTGAGGTATGTTTGCGGAGCAGACCATTGTTCCACCCACACCTTTCACTTGTTCACTAACAGATACAATACCTTTATGTTTTTGTGGATCAACGGCGGTCAAGCTGGATAGCTCTGCTGTTCCGTTGTCACTGATCCGCAATTTTATCACGGCCTTTTCCTGCAAAAGTGTGACCCAGGCACGATCACCGTCAGAGTGTTTATATACATTCGTCAAAAGCTCTTTTATCAAGCGGTAGACAAGCAGAGTGTATGGCTCTACCAAAAACAAAGAGTCGGGACATTCAAAAGATATAGAAACATTCTTTTGCGGAAAGCCTTGTGCAACAGCTTCGATCAAATTCATATAGTTTTCTTTTATTGTCAGATTTTTGAGAAGGACGGGATGATAGTCCTGCATCTGTTCACGGATGTGTATGTTCAAGTTGTCGAGGGTTTCTGTAATTACATCTTGAATGTCGGGTCGATATGCCTTGCTCACCATATTCTTGACAGCAAGCAAATCTTGCAGCACATCATCATGGAGGAAGTTCGCAAATTCTGTTTTCAGCGCTTCTTCCTGCTGCAACTGACGCAAGGCGGATTTGTACTTACTTTCCTTAATTATCCCGGTTTCTCCATGTTTTAGGTTCTGCCCCAAAACAATGTTGCAAACAAAAGCTACAACAGATAGAACATTAACGGAAATAAGCCACTCAGCATAGCCTGCGCCCATGCTCCAAACAAGCAAACCGAGGATAGCGGCCAATAACAGGGAAATAAACAACCGCTGCTTATGGCTAAATACTGTTGATAGGGGCGAACCGTTATGTTCTTTCAAGATAATATTATGGACGCTCATGGAAAACAGAATAACGATCAAGTATACGGCAAAATTCTCAATGTGATCGGTGATGCCCAAGGTGGCAAAGTAGTAAACGAAGAAAGATACCCCAATGGCCACAAATGAAAGCAGGATGGCTTTTCGCTCACTTATCAAAACAAACGCCACTCGTTTCCGATGGTAGGCGATCACAAACAATACGCAAAGGATGTACCCTACGAATTGCAGTCCGTACATACAGGCAAAGGCCCGTTCTGATATTGTAGCACCGACAAGTGATCCGATGCAAAGGGCAAGCAGAAGTATATTTGTTGTTTTTCTGAACTTGTATCCGCTTTCCTGAAACAGAAACATAAAAACGAATTTAATGGAAATATACCAAATGACCGGGCTTAAAAACAGGAATGCTAAATTCGCCATGCCAACTGTTTCAAAGGACAAAAGTATATACCATCCGTCCAATGCCAGCAATCCGCTGAAAAGGGACAGTATTTTGCTTTCTCTGATATTGCAGGCGCTGATGTAGGTGCTATCTATCAACATGATTGATGATAGCAGCATCGGAGCAATGCTTTTGATGCTCAACTGAGATCCTTCGTTTATAAGCCAGGACATATGGAGGATAAGGAAAAAGTGATTTATCAATAATGCTGTTTTCAAAATGATTGATTTCATTATCCGACCTCCTGTCTTTTTTATATTGTAACACACATTTTTGAACAAACTGCGTCCGATCTCATTGTATCAGGAAACTTTCCTCGATTTAACTGAACTTATTTCTTCACAATGATTTTATTGCAGGTAAAGGCCGTGAGAAAATAGTAAACGAGGTAAATAATCACCGTTAATACTATGGCAAGAATGACCGGCAGATATTGAGCAAGCGCATTGCCAAGCAAATTTTGCATGAGGGCTATTTTGTATACTACCGTGGCAAAAACACAGTCCAGCAGTCCCAACACAAAGGGAATGGTATAAAAAGTAAAGGTCTGTTTCCTGATTATCTTTTTGATCTGCTTATCTGTATATCCCATTTTTATCAGCATTTCATAATCTGCTTTCGCATCGGAAATTGCGGAAACATTGTTGAAATATAAAATACTTCCCGATGCAATAAAAAACAGAACCACAAGAAATCCAATCAATAGGAAAGTAGAGCTGTTTATCCAGAACAGTTCATGAATTCGGTGGGAATGACCTTGCAAATAGGGGCTGTGGTTCAGTGTTTTGCTGATCGCCGTATAGAGTTCCTCATTATCTTCAATCGCCTTTCCATTGATACTCATTACACTTGTGGTGGGCTCAGCGTATGCCGCAATTTGATGATAAAGGCTGTCGCTGACAATTAGGGTGGCAATGCTGTTGGCAAAGGAAATGGGATTATCAAGTGTTGTTGCCTTTACGGTTACAGGCACGATATCATTGTTTATTTCAAGTGGGTATATGTTTCCCACCTCGCTATTCCCGTTGCTATTGGGCTGATACTTGGTCAGGATACATTCACTGTCGGCCAATTCCGGTATATCAAGGACAACATTCTTTTTCCCCTGGGCTTCCAGTAAAGAAATATATGTCGAATAGGAAATACATTCAAAGCCGCTCTCCCGCAGGATGGTTTCATTATCTGCATCTCCTTTTGCGGTGCCAAGGCAGTATTCTGCCGGAAGATTGTTTGCGGTGGAAGTGACCTTATAAATATCGGTCTGAATGAAAGACAGACCTTCACTTTCTGGAACCGTCTGATTTATGATTCGCTTAACTGTATCGACCTGATCGGCCATTTCGATTTTGAACTCAAACTCAGAAGGAGCTATACGATCCACGGCAGCAATAGGATAATAAACTGTCAAGGCCATAACGCTTGATACCGTCAAAGTCGCCGCCGAGAGCAAAGTCAGCATAATCAATGTTTTTGCATTTGACCGGATGCGGTAAATAAAATTTGGTACGGAAATAATACTGACAGGGTTATAAAAGCTGCGCTTATTTTGCTTTCTTTTCTGCATGGCATAGGGCAGGAAAAAGGTAATGAGCAAAACTGTTCCTACTACAACCAGCAGCATTGTCAAAAGGCCAATGGGATAAAATCCCACCGTAAGCCACAAGGAGGCATTTCCCCTGAAAATGTCCAGAGCCAGCCCATACCCTGAAATTATCATAATCAATCCGAGCATAGCGGGAATAGGATGAAATTTCATAACAGGTTCCGCTTTTTTCTCAAATCGGACTAAATCGATCAGAGAAGTTTTGAGCAGGAATTTTCCATTTGAACAGCCCAAAACCGCAACGACTATCGAGATAAAGATGGCGGTTTTAGAGATTGCCTGCAAATTGAAAAAAGGGATTGCCCTGCTGTCAATAGAAAGGTTCAAAAGAACTGTTATACCAATAACGATCCCCTTATGAAGCAGCGCACCCAAAAGCACTCCTACAAGAAAAGCGCCGCAGCAAATTAAAATATTCTCATAAGTGAGCATGGAAAGAATCGTAGTCCTCCGATACCCTAATAAAGCGTAAATTCCGAGTTCCTTTGTTCGCCGACGCAAAAAGAACTTATTGGAGTAGGCCATATAGAATACTACAAAAACCATCAGGAATACGGAAATAGCACTGCACATGGTTTCCACTCTGCCATTTTCGGAGATTTTTTCAAGCATGACTTCATTCATGGAAAATGAAGTAAAGGCGAAAAAGACAGTAATGACAAGCGACACAGATAGCAGATACAGCGCATAAAACGAAAAACTCTTTTTCAAATTTTTAATTGCAATAGACATAGTTTTCATTTGAGCGCGCCTACCTTTCTGTATCAAGCTGTGCAACTTCCTGTGTAATTGCTTCATAAAAACTCCGTCTGGGTTTTTCTCCCCTGTGTAGCTCTTTCACGATACATCCATCTTTGAAGATCAAGATACGATCCGCATAGCTGGCTGCATACGCATCATGAGTGACCATAAGAATGGTCGTATGCAAATCTTCATTGGCTTCTTTCAATGCTTTCAATAATTCTGTGGCAGAATTGGAATCCAGTGCGCCAGTCGGCTCGTCTGCAAATAAAATACTTGGTTGCTTTACAATCGCTCTGGCCGCAGATGCCCTCTGCCGCTGACCGCCGGAAAGCTCATTTGGATATTTGTTTAGCTGCGAAGCGATACCGAAACGCTCTGCCAAACTCTGAACCATGCTGTCAATCTTCTTTGGCGGCAGTTTTTTGAGCGTAAGGGGAACGGAAATATTCTCACGGATCGTAAGACTGTCCAGAAGAAAATACTCCTGAAAAATAAAACCGAGATGATCTTTTCTGAAGTCGGCGGCATTTGTGTTGCTCAACTCATTCAGATTTACCCCGCTGATCCAGATTTCTCCGCTTGTGGGGGTATCAATCGTGGAGAGTACATTGAGCAGCGTTGTCTTTCCAGACCCGGATGCACCCATGATACCGATAAATTCACCCTCCGCCACACGGAATGAAACTTTGCTCAAACTGGGGCGTATGGACTTTTCATAGATTTTTGTTACTTCTTTTGCTTCCAATAATGTTTCCATTACAGAACAACCTCCTTATTTGTGATGACAATATTGTAATCCTAACCCCACAAAAAAGAATGAGTAAATCAAGCAAGAATGTTTGCGTGATTTACTCATTCAAAATGTCCGAAGTATTGTTATTCTTATAGAGTGAGAATGTATAAAGTGTCCCCATAATAAAATCTCGTTATCATCTGCCCA
>CABRLU010000142.1 GCA_902471845.1 uncultured Lachnospiraceae bacterium
TACATTAGCAAAATGTTCCGGGATTCTTGCGTGGGTATCAAAGCTGTCTACCACATTAAACAGTCTGGCATATTCCGGCGTCTGCACAGGCAGATCTGTAGCGCTTCCGCCGCAGAGAATCACCACATCCAGCTTATCCTTCCATGCCTCCGCTTCTTCTACACGGCAGACAGCTGCACCTTCCGTTAAAATCTTTACCTGTTCCGGGTTTCTTCTTGTAAATACGGCCTTTAATTCCATATCCGGGTTCTGGCGAATGGCGCACTCCACGCCCCGACCCAGATTGCCGTAACCTAAAATACCAATTCTTATATTCATTGTCTCTCTCCTATATGTTTCCAGATTTATTATAGTTTATTATACATCTTTTTAAATAATAGTACATGTTCTTTTTTTATTCGCGCCTGTTGGTTAAATGATTTCCTGTTGACATCCAGGCTGCGAATCCAACGATTCCGGAATGTAAAGCCAACGGCATTCATCATTTCAACGAACCGGTCGCCGACAGGCACCGGCTCTCCGCTGACAATGGCATCCCCGACAACAATCAGGCAGTATGCGTCCTCTTTAAGGACTCTGTACCACTCTGAAAAGCACCTGGCCATGTCTTCAAAATATTTATCCGGAGTTGCTCCCTTTCTTGTAAAAGTATCGTGCTTACCGATTTCATTGTCTCTGGCAAAAGCCACGTCCCCGTCAATCCACTGCATCCTGTGCCTGTGGTATTTATGATAATCATAAGCATTCAGATAGGGCGGTGAGGTCACGATCAGATCAATCGTCGAATCTCCGATCGCTTCCAGATTCCTTCCATCGGCCCTTAATATTTCTGCCTTTCCGGTCTTTTTTTCATTGATTTCTTCGATGCATTTAATTGCCGACTTTAATTTTGCCTTGTATCCTTTTATTCCACTGCCGGGAACAAAATCTGCGACTTTCCTGACATATTTTGTGTCACTTCCCTGATAGGATACACGGACAATGATCGCCGACAGACAGCACAATGCCATCTGTCTGGTTTTTCCCTCCAGTGTATGGATACATGCCCTTATCTTTCCCAGTTCATCAATGGCCTCTTCCGCGAACCAGTATTCCATATTTTTGTAGACCGGTATGCTCGGAATCAGATCCGGCGAATTTATCATGGCATCCAATGCTTCCAAAAAATCTTTAAGGCATTTCACATCTTCTTCCGAATAGTAAGCCGTCTTGGCGCTGCTGATCAGGCAGGCTACGGGATTATTATCTACGCCGACCGCATCGCGTCCACGGATAACAGCCTCAAGAAGCGTGGTTCCGCAGCCAGCAAAGGGGTCCAGCACCCTATCACCTTTTTTGCTCCACAGCTCAATGGCCCTGGCCGGAATCTGAGGGATCATCCGCGCCGGATATGGATGGAGAGAATGCAGATGCATCTGGGTATTTTCACCCATAAAGTCCCAGTCTGTAGATTCGATTTCCTCCATGGATTCTTCCGTATAAATTGCTTCCCGTTCCATCAATGAACCTCTTTCTTAAATATGAGTATCGCTTCCGTCGTCCCTGGATTATTTCTATATCCCAATTTTGCCTTGAGCATATCCATATCGATATATTCTTCTTTATGCCATCCGATTTTATCCGCCAGATTCCACAAAAAAATATTTGTGTCAATGATGACTTTTTTGCCCGCGACCATGGTGCTGTTATTGCCGACTACATAAAAGGCCAGAGCTCCCGGCTTCAGCATTCGATTCGCCGCTTTCATCGCATCCAGCATATCTAAAAAATACTTCGCCAAAAGAGCCGGAAGATTTTTTCTTCGGAATCCGGTTCCCGGTTTATGATTTTCAGCCGCTATCTTTTCAATCAAATCCTGTATTTCCTGTGTAAGTTCGGATTTTCTGTTCTCATAGACCTGCCACAGTTCCTTACGTTTTTTCTCAGATATCTCCCGATTGCCGACCATGTCCGCATTTCTTTCCGGAAAATTTTTTCTGTGCATCAGTCCAAGGACCAGTATGCTCAGCCGGTCCGTGTCCAGATAAGGCAAGGCCGTCGCGTATGGCGGTGATGTGATGATCACATCGCAGCGTCCCATATATGCTTCCGCATCTTTTACAATATTTACCGTATTTCCTTCAAGCACTGTGCTTTCCGGCTTGTCCAGATTTTTAACAGCTTCCAGATAGGCCGCCACTTTGACTGCCTGTCTCTCGGCTTCTTCAAAAAATTTTTTGATGGCGTCTCCCTTTTGATATGTTCCAACAGCTTTTCGAACACGCAGGTCCGATTCCTTCTGCCAGGATACCTCGCGTAGAATATTGCTCAGATGTATTTTGAACAGATCCCGCATACATTCATTATCTATTTTTTCAATGGCACAAAGCACGGTATCGATATCACCCAAGGCCTCTTCGTCAAACCATCCCTGTAAATACTTCCTGTCGGCTTCATTCCACCTTTTGGAAACATCGGATTTTACATTTTCAATTTCCTTCCGTATCAATGTGTACGCATCAGAAATGTCATTTTTATCCACATCCAGAATCCCTGTCTTGACCCTTGAGATCATAACAGACAAGGGATTTAAGTCAACGCCAACCGATTGCATCCCGCGAATTTTTGCTTCACACAATGTGGTTCCGCTGCCGCAAAATGGGTCCAGCACGATACTTCCCTCGCGGATTCCGGAGATATTAATACAGGCCCTGACTAATTGGGGGAAAAATTTCCCGCGATATTCATGAATATCATGCAGTCCATACCTTAACAGGCGTGTCTGACGTATATTCATCCCATTTTCGCTGAATAAGCTGAGCTGCCTGCAGGATTCTTCTCCTCTATAGGTATTTTCTAAAAGAACCTGCCGTGTTTTCTTTTCCGGATTTTCTCCGACAGTTTCCCAATAGGCCAGATTGTCGATCAATACCTCTTCCGGGACATCCGAATCAATGATATATTCCGGAGCATCCGATATTTCTATATCCTCTATTCCGGTCAAGCTTCGAAGTTCCATGACCGCCAGCACTTTCTCAAAGGGCTTGATATAGGATTTCATTTTTAATTTCATAATTTCCCACGCTTCTAATATTTATTTGTGATCAAAACTGCCGCCAGGATTTCCAGCGGAGTGATGCCTGTCCCAAAAGAATATTCGATATCCCGCATCTTGAATGAAGGAATGCCCATCGGATGACTCTTTAGAGTGTTTGAGTACTTATGCATCTTTTCCCGATACGTGTCCATGAGTTCATCGCCGCCTGTTTGGCATAACAATTTTACCATATGGGAAATTAAGGGTGTATGGATAGCCGAATCATGCTGTGTTCTTTTTTTCGTACCCATATAATCATCCCGCTTTTCCTCAAGGCAAAAATCATTGTATCCTTCTTGAACCTCACATTTTTCAAGCAGATCTTTCAGACCTTCCGGAAATTGATACATCCGTCCAATATTTTTTAGTGCTTTGATTCTGAAATATTCAGCGCTCACATATCCGGTCAGAGGCATTGTCGCAAGGACAGCCTCAAATCGATCTTTGTCATGCTTACTGAGTTTATCCGGAAGCAGTATTTCTGTACCCATGGCCAGCGACATCAGCAATTCACTTTTCATTCTTGTCTTTATCTGGGTGTTACTTACCTCCGGATTATATATCCAGCCATTCGGCTGAATAAGTTCTCGAATGATGGACTGATACTTTGTGGCATCGGTTTCGCCATAATGCTTATGTATCCAGAAACTATTATATACTGCATAAACCGGCATCTGCTGCCACTGCCCGCCAAAGTTATACAATTGCTTTCCATAGGCTTCTGAATAGGCCTGTGGATTTCCATCTTCATCTGTCAAAAACTCTTCTTCAACCTGCTTCCAGTCCACACTGTTTTTTCCCAATAGCTTTTCACATAAAATTCCCTGTACACATTCCGATGAGGATATGGACTCTTTTTCAATATTCTCGTTTATTTTGGTTAACCACTTTTCCAGCCAGTCACGATATTCTCTGCATATATATAATCCATCCAGGTCATCGTCATCTAAAAATATATAGCTCATAATTATTACTCCCAAATTGGTGAAGAATAAATTTCTCCAAATACAGTATACATTAAAACAGGGAAAAACCACCGGCACAGGGATGATGAGGCGCTGAAATCAATTCTCGCCACACCGGCGCCCGTCGGCTCCACATGGGAATACTTATCCGCATATTCAACCAGACACGGGGCAACGTCCAGGGCCCACTGTTTTATGGCAAGGGAGATCTCCATCGTCCGCATCTTTCCATCACCGCTATTGCCGCTTCTGAGCATTGGCACGCCGTTTTTCATTCCTATGACAACCAATTCGGGAAAATACTGTGACCCGACTTTCACCTTCCAGGTCGATACACAGTCCTCAGCTTTAAACATCCGCTTTAATGCCCGTAAAAGCAGCTCGATACTCTCATTTTCCGTCGAGGTGAATCCCATACTGAATTTTTCCGCTTTGTTTTTGAACATAGAAAAAAGACTGGCTTTTGGCGTTGAACCTTCTGCCAGATACAGCCCTGCGACATAACACATTAATGGATCCAGCTTCACGGTTCTCTTTAATTCTGTTTTCTTTCCTCCCCGTGGCCACGTACCATATAATTTAAGCCCCTGCTCCTCAAAAGCCGGTCTTAAATTATGAATGACGCCGTAGGGATTTTCTTTAAAAAATTGCTGAATATTCAGGTTTTTCCCCAATTTGCTCGGCCTATCCTTCCATTCCACAAGTCCAAAGGCAGACACCTTTTGATCGTCGTAGATGGATTGTTCCATTTCATGCAGCATTTTCAGGAACAATTCGCCCATGCCGTTCAGTCCCTTTAA
Source organism: uncultured Lachnospiraceae bacterium (assembly GCA_902471845.1). Taxonomy (GTDB): domain Bacteria; phylum Bacillota; class Clostridia; order Lachnospirales; family Lachnospiraceae; genus Frisingicoccus. Next base: position 4,842 of record CABRLU010000142.1, read on the forward strand.
GTATATTTCGTCCGACCTGCTGGATCCTCCCGGCTGCCTTGCCCCTTTTTTAAATGGTCTCCGCAATGAAGCGCTGACTCTATCTTCGCTGCTGAGCACGAGCCCGCTGTCCTCTATTTCCTTCTTTTTTTGCGCCTTTAATATATCTTCCATATCCTTTTTGAAGAAATAATAAAATGCCAGATAATCTTCATTTGTTCCGGATACCGGACGCTTTTCCGCCAAATAGGCTACATCCTTGCTGTTCAATTTCGGCCGAACCACTTTAAGGTCCGGAACCTTTGGAATCCTTCCGCCATATTTCCTTTTTAACAAAGCTTCTCCGTCCCCGTCCATAAAGTAGGCGCTGTCCTCGCCCAGAGAAAACCGGAAGGCAATGTTATCGGAAAATAAAGCTTTAAATTGCATGACTGCGAACTTGACCAGATTCGGCTCCTTCTGAGAAAAGGCGATAGACGGTTTGATCATCCCAGGATTTGTCGAATCTTCGGTTCCTTTAGCGCCGTCTCCGCTGTATAATCCAAAAAAGGCAACCAGGGCCGCTGTCAGTTCAATCTCAGCCGGCATGACGATGGAGTCTCCGTTCCCATTTTTCAGTGAAATCCGTATTCTCCCGTCGTCCAGTTCTGTATGGACATACTCATTTCGATAGTACCGCAGTTTGCCGTCGGTTACGACCTGCCCTGTAACGATTCCCATTTTATCCTCAAGATATTTCTTTATTCGGATTTTTCCCAAACCAGCCATATCCGTTTTCTCCTTTACAACCATGATAGTGTGTGTGACCACATCCATACTATATAGTATATCGTAATTTCTTCAAAAAACAGTATTTTTTGCGATTTATAACCGCAAAACTTTTTTAAAGCCATGATTACAGGATTACTATAACGTAACAGGAACAGGAAAATATTTTTCCTGTTCCTGAAAATATAACCTGTTACCACACTTCGTGATAATCCGTGATTGTTTCGTTTTTCTTAGTACAGCTTCGCACCTGCCGGAATATGGTCATCTACCATCAGCACATGAAGTCTTTCTTCGCCCTCTTCACTGTGCACCGCAGAAATAATCATACCGCAAGAATCGATGCCCATCATCTTTCTCGGCGGAAGATTTGTGATGGCGATCAGTGTCTTTCCAATCAGCTCTTCCGGCTCATAATATGCGTGAATTCCGCTCAAAATTGTGCGATCCTCACCTGTTCCGTCGTCCAGTGTGAACTGCAGGAGTTTCTTGGACTTCGGTACGGCAACACACTCTTTTACCTTAACAGCTCTGAAATCTGACTTGCTGAAAGTCTCAAAATCAACGTCGTCCTTGAACAGAGGCTCAATCTCT
>CABRLU010000143.1 GCA_902471845.1 uncultured Lachnospiraceae bacterium
GCTTTTTTTCTTTTGCCGTCGTGCGGCAGATCATTTCAATATTCGGTTGAAGTATCGTTATTCGGTGTTAAGTTCTACTAATACAACCTCTGGACGATTATTAAATCGGAATGGAATAATACTATTTCCAAGGCCGCGGCTAACAACCATATTTGTCTTTCCGTCTGTATAAAGGCCGGAATCATATTTAGGAAACAGCCCTTGATTGGGGGCAACGAGCCCCCCAATAAAAGGTAATCGAAACTGCCCTCCGTGTGCATGACCACATAAAACCAAATCAACACCACAGCATACATAGGTTTCAAATAACTCTGGCCGATGTGATAGCAGTATAGTGTAACTGTTTTCGTCATCAATAAGGCTATTCAATTTTGTGTTGACCATGGCTGGCGCTTCATTAAACATATCGCCCTTAATCGTAAAGTCAGAATCAGAAAGCCCGATAAGGGTAATCATTTCGTTGTTATGCACTAACTGTATTGCTTCATCTTCAAGGACAGTTACGCCAGACGCTTCAAGCCCTGTTTTGAATTGATCATAATGTGAGAAGTTAGCTTCGTGGTTTCCAGTTACAAAGTAGACAGGGGCTATTTGAACAGCTTGTTTTATAAAATCAAACGCAATCTCAATGTCTGTATGTCCAGCATCGATTAAATCTCCAGTTATCACAATAATATCCGGTTCGTGTTCAGACAGCAATTCTATCAATTCTGTATTGCTTTCTCCAAATTCAGCATTATGCAAGTCGGACACTTGTGCAATCCGAAAATTAGAAAAGGCAGATGGTATGCGATCGCTGGAGATATTAACCATACTTACCATCAATGCTGAATTGCCCCATATAGTATAGATTATCAAAACCAGCAGTATAGTTGTTAATACACAAATCTTCACCAATACTCTGGTGGAAAGGATTTTTTTCATTTTTTCCTCTCTTTCATCAACTTAATTATAAAAAAATCAGCTTACAAACAGGTGAATTTCAACTTACGAATTTGTAAGACAAAAGTGGGCGGCTTCTAAAGCCACCCGCTTCAAAAGTAGAATTACTGTGCGCTGATTGTATCAACAATGGACATATTGCGTATTCTCTTGATTGGCCCATGCACAGCCAGAATTACAGAGCTTACGACAATCAACAGAATAACAGCTACCTCTGGTAATGGAGGAGTCCAAGCATCCCCCCATCTATAACTTATCAACATTCCAAACAATAGCTTGTTACAAAACAGTCCCAACACCGTACCAACTACACCGCCGATTATGGTATAGGTGAAGGCTTCTGCAACAATCATTTTACTTAGCTGTCCCATGCTAACGCCGATGGCACGGAAAGCGCCATACTGTTTCAACCGTGCAGACACACTCATGGAAATACTATTGATTATGTTAAAAATTGTAATCATTGCAATTAGGACGAGGAATCCATAGATGAACAGCCAAAAACAATAGTAAGTTCCCATGGTACTGCTGTTACCCATGCGTTCATCAGCGAAAGTAAATGAGGAATCTACCATTTGGCGGATCACATAAACATCTTCGTCTGTTGTGCCTTTCACTAACTGCACATCAATAACCGTATATTTCGACTCGCCAGTAATTTGTTCAAATGTATCCTCTGAACAAATAATTGTTCCAACACCGGCGGCACTGTAAAACGGACAGTCGGACAACATTCCCACGATTTGGATTTCTTTACTTTGTCCGTTTGTATTCAACGATACAGTATCGCCTATTTGTATTGTGTTCTGCGAATTATAAACAATTAAGCCCGTCCCTAAATCAGTTTGCACAGATTCCAGAGAACCCTCTAATAAATAGTCCTTTGCCCAATCAAATTGATACTGCTCATAAGAGATTAAATCCATCTTTTTTTCAATACCGTTTGTGACAGACGGAACCTCGTATGCAAATTTTCTTCCATACGCTAAATCCACAACAGGATTTTCCTTTAGATCATCAAGTAATGCTTTGTCAATAGCACAGGCGTTATCAGGGCTTATGATAGATAAATCTGCTGTCCAAGGTTGGAGCGGTGTTAAGGTATGCTGCATGAACTCAACTGTTACAGAGAATGAAAGGAAAAGGATAATACTGAGAGCAAATGAGCTTGTCATCAAAAACAGATTTTTCCGATTTGCTTTTGCATGATAAATTCCAAGTGCTGTATCAATCTTAAGCAGTTGTGTATTAGCAGCATTTCTTGCAGGCTCCAAGTCGTTTGCATTACCGGAAACCGCTGCCAACGGAGATACTTTTGCTGCTTTCTTTGCCGGAGAATAGGCAGCGAACAAAACCGTTACCAAGCCCACAACGATTCCTGCAAGAATACTTGGTACGCTAAATCCGAATGTAGGCATCGCTTTGAAAAATTCCGGACTTAGGAAACGCAAAATCGCACATAAGACCCAAATGACAACTATACCGATGGAAATACCCACAGGGATTGCCAAACGGCACCAACTAAGCGCCTCTTTCCGTACTAAGCGCATAACCTGTTTTGGTGTTGCACCGATACAGCGCATAAGGCCGAAAAATTCGGTACGCTGGGCTACATTGCTGTTCAGGCTGCTTGCAATCATCATAATACCAGCTAACATTACCAGTACAAACAATACAGCCGCAGCCAAGTAAACCTGTAACAAAAAGGGAACGCGGCTTTGTCCAAGCAATCCAAGCAGATTGTTGTTGGAAGATATTTGTTCATTCGATAAATTGCATTGTTCTTTCAAATCTGCAATTTTCCCTTGTATATTTCTTGTGTTTGCAAATTGAGTAAAAAACATAATGCTGTAATCATTCGGCTCCCCGTCTGATACATTCGGATAAATCGCGCAGTAATCCTCTGTGTTCAAAATGATGCCGTAGGAGTCGCCACTCATGATCGAGGCGGTATTATTCATAAATCCTGATATGGTAAAATTCAGTTTATCGCCATCAGGAGTTTCTACGGCAATGGGATCACCAATCGCAACACCCATTATCTGCTTTGCATTTTCAGTCACCAACGCTTCATTACTTGTCTGTGGAAAAACACCTTCTTCAAGTTGGTCAGTCCAGATTTCAGTTATATAGCTTTCATCACAACCGCATATCGCTACATCTTTTCCACCCAAAGTGTAGCCTAAATCTCCACGATAATTGAGTACGCCATACGGTGAAAATACTTCAATATCAGGGCGTGAAGCAATAATTGCTGCTTCTTCATTGCTGATATTCTTAATGGCAATATGCCAATTCCCAGACTCCTGCTGTGCCTGCAAAATCTGGCTGCGGATGAACATATCTGCCATTCCAAAAATAGTTGTAACCAGAAATACCGCCAGCACAATGCAGAAAATAGACATTCTGCTTTGCTTCTTGTGGATTTTTGCGGATATGGGAACAAGGTCAAGATAATGCTTCATTTGTTTTTCCTCCCAAATCCGTCAAAACGCCATCTGATACCCGGAACACCCGATCAACGGATGCAGTCAAATCCTTATTGTGGGTAATCATCAGGATTGTTTGCTGATAGCGACGGGACGCCTGCGTAAGCAGGGCGATAACATCCTGACTATTCTTGCTGTCCAGATTGCCAGTAGGTTCATCTGCCAGAATCAGTTTGGGCTTTGTGATTAACGCCCGGCCAATGGCAACACGCTGCTGCTGTCCGCCGGATAGTTGGCTCGGCAGGTGATGTCGACGCTCGGTAAGTCCCAAGAGTTCCAAAATTTCTTCTACTGCTGCCGGGTCTGGTTTGCGATAGTCCAAAAGAAGCGGAAATATGATATTCTGCTCCACATTCAGCTCGGAAACCAACTGAAAGGATTGGAAGATAAAGCCGATATTACGACGGCGGAAAATCGTGCGCTGTTCCTCTTTCATGGAAAACAGGTCTTGTTCATCAATCCAAATGTGGCCGGAAGTAGGGGTATCCAAAGCTCCAATACAGTTCAGTAATGTGCTTTTGCCAGAACCGGATTCACCCACAACGGCAGCAAATTCGCCTTTATCCAGGGAGAAGGAAACCTTCTTCAACGCTTCGACTTTCGCCTCACCCTTGCCATAAGTTTTACATAAATCTTGTACTTTCAATATTTCCATAGTCATCAGTACCTCCTTTCTCAAAAGGATAGCAAAAACAGCTTACAAGCAGGTGAATTTGACCTTACAGATCCGTAAGGAAAGATAGTGTAAACAGCGTACCTTTTCCGACTTCACTTTGTACGGAGATAACACCGTTTTGACCCTCAATAATGGACTTGGCAAGGGGAAGCCCCAGCCCGATTCCTTGTGTATCAAGGGAATGTTTGCTGCGATAAAAGCGTTTAAAGATATGGTAAATATCTTCCGGGACTATGCCGTTACCATTATCAGAAATAAAAATCCGAAACATAGCAGGAGTGCGCTCCCATGTAATACGGACAATACCGCCAGCTTGCGTGTGATCCAGTGCATTTTTTACAATGTTTCCAATCGCTTCACCTGTCCATTCCATGTCACAAATAAGCTGCTGTTCACCATCGCCATCTATCTGAATCTGCTTGCTTTCGCTTTTAGCCCTTGTGGTTAGGTCATTGACTGAATGAGCTATCAGCTCGGACACACGGCAACTTTTTTTCTCAAAAATGATGTTTCCCGTATCCAGTCGGGTTATCTTCAACATGGATAAGATTAACTGCTCCATACGCTTTAGAGAAATACCCATCTTCGCCGCAAACTGTTTGACCGTTTCTGCATTTTCTGGCTCATTTTCAATGATCTCCTGATACATAGTGAGGGCTGCCAGAGGCGTTTTGAGCTGGTGAGATATATCGGATATGGTGTCTTTCAAAAACTCTTTTGCTTTACGTTCTGTTTCATTTTTGGATTGGAGCATAGTTGCAAGCTGTTCTATCGAAGAAAACACTTGGTAGATAGCCCCCTCATAATTCTGCGGTAAATGACAAGAGTAATCCCCGTTGATGTAATTTAGCAATATTTTGTCGGCCTGTTGATACAATCGCTTCCTTTTCCAGAAAAAAATAAATATTCCTATGGCAAGCACAAAGAGAAAAAATAGCACAGTGCATAGCATGGTGCAGAAAGCGGAACGCTGAAATTGATTGAAATAAGGCCGCATACTGCTTTCTGACTGTTTTCCCAAACCCGCAGTCGCTAATAATGACCTACCATCGTCACTGATGTCTGTGTTCGTAAAGGCAACTGCAACCACTTCTTTCGGAACACCCTGTTCCAAAAGTGAGGATGAAACCGCTTCATCATGTTTGAGCCATAGGACTTCCGCATCGTTCACCTGATAAATAGTCAAAACGGTTGCTGTACCTACAAACAGCAGAGCAAACAAAGTCAAAAATAGCAGGAATCCTTTAATCTGTCTATCTTGGTACAAACTCATATAGACACCTCTTTCCATTGGTAGCCGAACCCACGAATGGTTATAAGGTGTTCTGGATGGGACGGATTGGTTTCCACTTTTTCACGAAGCCGCCGTACATAGACGGACAGGGTATTATCATCAACAAAATTTCCTGTATCATCCCACAGCTCATTTAGAATGATGTCCCTTGTCACAACGCGATTTGCGTTTCTTACCAGCAGACAAAGCAAACGATATTCGGCGCTTGTCAAATCCAATGCTTTTCCCTTTAAGGTTGCACGGCTACCCAACAGATCAATGGTAATGTCGCCACATTCCATAGAAGTGTTTTTTTCGCTTTTGGAAACTCCGGCCCGACGCAACAGCGCCCGGATGCGGGAACACAATTCCCCCAGTTTGAAAGGCTTGGTGATATAATCGTCCCCACCGCTATCTAATCCACGAATTATGCTGACTTCTTCATCCGATGCAGTCAGGAATATAATCGGTATCTGCTGATTTTCTTTTCTTACTCTTTCGCATACGTCAAATCCTGTTCCATCTGGCAGAGTAACATCCAAAATCAATAAATCGTATCGGTCGAGTTCGGATAAGTATTGTTTTGCTTCACATACTGTACGGGCAACTTCAACATCAAATTCATTCTTTTTCAAAGAGTAGACCAAGCCATCTATTAGACTGACATCATCCTCCAATAGCAATATTCTATTCATGTTTTAATTCCTTTCCTTGTTTTGTCCTTCCGTCAATCGGCTTTTCTGCGTTCTTTGGGATCAGCCAAA
>CABRLU010000144.1 GCA_902471845.1 uncultured Lachnospiraceae bacterium
GACGCTGACGCACCAAAGCCTGCCCGTGAACATCTGCGCTGTAAAAGATAATATCTCTGGCCGGATAATCCTGAACATTTTTATCAAAGAAACGGTAACTCTCGTATATTTCTTTCACCCTTTTTTCACTGTGAGTAACGATTAATTTAAAAGGATAATCCTCAGAAAAACTGGCCATCCAGTGTGTTTTCTGGGCATCCACACACCCCTCCACATAAACCGTGCATTCATTATTCTCCAGATTTTTACAGATATTTTCGTATTCACTTAGCTGAAGTAACGGCTCTCTGAATAACTTCATCGTGCATCCCTCTTCTTCGCATTATACTTATTCATTGCTGCTTCAATATCGTCCATGAGCATCAACTTCACTGCGCCAATGACACCCTCTGAGGCCTCCTCCAGAGCCTCCTGCTCCGCTTTGGAATATTTCGACAAAACATAATCGGCCAGGTCCCATCCTTCCGGTTTATTTCCAATACCTACTTTAATTCTTGGAAATTCCTGAGTTCCAAGGTGGGCAATAATATTCTTTATTCCATTATGTCCTCCGGCACTCCCTTTTTTCCGTATTCGAAGCTGCCCCACGTCCAGACTGATATCATCATATATAACAATGATATTTTCCGGTTCAATTTTATAGAAGTCTGCAATTTCCCGAATACTCTCTCCACTCAGATTCATATAAGTCTGAGGCTTTGCAAGAATAACCCTCATTCCATCGATAATGCCCCGGCCAACCAGTGCTTTGTGTTTTTTTGTTGTCACATCGATGCCAAACTTATTCCCAATCGCATCGATCATCGTAAAACCAATATTATGCCGGGTCCCTTCATAAGTCCTGGAAGGATTGCCCAGACCTGCAATTAAATACATAACTCTCCCTCCTCAGTATTTAAAAGCATATACAGAAAAGCCGGGTTTTGTCAAGTTTTTGCCGGGCTTATCGCACAAAAAACAGGAAGAAAACCATATCTGTTTTTCTTCCTGTTTCGATTAAACCCCATATACTAACTCTTAGAGCGCCGCTTCTTCTTCGCTCTCCAACGCAGCTATTTCATATTTTTCCAAAATAATGCTCTGAATCCGTTCTCTTGTTTCCGAATTAATCGGGTGAGCGATATCCCGGTATTCTCCGTCAGCTGCCTTCCGGCTCGGCATGGCAATGAATAGTCCCTTTTCGCCTTCAATCACCTTGATATCATGTACGACAAATTCATTATCCAATGTGATTGAAACAACCGCCTTCATTTTTCCTTCTTTTGTTACTTTACGTACTCTTACGTCTGTAATTTGCATGTTATAAGTCCTCCCCAGGTTCTTTGATTATAAGATATACCGGTCGCTTTTCTCCACTACAATGTTAATCTTTCCTTCTTCACCGACATAGGAAGAATTCGCACGGATCGTATCCCTGCTTTCTACAATGCAGTTCTCAATGACTGTGTTGTCCCCGATATAAACATCATTTAAAATAATAGAATTCCGAATAACACAGTTATTACCAACATAAACTTTCTTAAATAAAATGGAATTCTGAACTTCACCGTTCACAATACATCCACTGGAAATCAAAGCATTCTTTATGTTCGAACCCGGGTTGAATTTTGCCGGAGGCAAATCTTCAACTTTTGACAAAACATTTGGATAATCTCTAAAGAAATATTCCCGTACATCCCGTTTCAGGAAATCCATATTCGTCTGATAATAGGAAGAAATCGTGGAAATATTCTGCCAGTATCCTTCATGTTTGTATGTAAAAATTTTCTTTACATCTTTATATCTGACCAGAATATCCTGTACAAAATCATATCTGTTCTCTTCGTGAGCCTTCTGAACCAGTTCAATGAGCAAACGACGGCGAATCACATACACACCAATGGATACCGTATTCGTCTGAGCGATCAACGGTTTTTCTTCAAAGTTTGTAATACGTCCTTCGGCATCAGTCCGTACAATACCAAAACGATGAATATCTTCTGAAGCATCACTCATATCCTTCACTGCTACAGTAATATCTGCCTTCGTCTGAACATGATAGTCCAGAATCTTATCATAATCCATCTTATAAACACAGTCTCCGGAGGTGATGATCACATATGGCTCATGACATCTTCTCAGAAAATCCAGATTCTGATAGATGGAATCAGCCGTACCCATATACCAGGAACTGTTCTCTTCCGTAATAAAAGGCGTCAATACAAATAAACCGCCCTGCTTACGTCCAAAATCCCACCATTTGGAAGAATTTAAATGTTCATTCAGGGAGCGTGAATTATACTGTGTCAAAACGGCAACCTTCTGAATGTGAGAATTGCTCATATTACTCAAAACAAAATCGATACACCGATAACTTCCGGCCACCGGCATCGCAGCAACTGCTCTCTTTTTTGACAGCTGTCCCATCCGGTTATTACTGCCTCCTGCTAATACGATTCCAACTGCTTTCATCACATCTCACCTGCCTTAACTATAGCTTGTCCGCTCGCAAGAAGTCCATTCGGATAGTCTGCTGCTTCTGTCTTGCCTACAATTGCCGTATTTTTTCCGATCTGAACATCGGATGGAATAACGGAATTCTCTGCAACTGTCACCAGATCAAAGGCATAAACCTTTGGATTTAAAGCACTCTCTGCATATTCTCCAACGCTGAATACAACATTGTCACCAACCTCAACGTTCTCGGCAACAATCGCTTTATCAATGGTACAATTTCTTCCGATACGTGTACCGCTCATAATAATGGAATCCCGCACAACCGTACCTTCTTCAATGACAACACCGGAACCAATGACACTGTTGTAAACTTCTCCGTAAATCTCGGAGCCTTCTCCAACAATACATCGGTCTACCTTTGAGCCGTCCGCAAAATACAGAGGTGTTATCATGTCATTATTCGTATAAATCTTCCAGAACTCTTCATATAAATTAAATTCAGGAATAATGTCGATCAATTCCATATTGGATTCCCAATAGGAACCCAGAGTTCCTACATCCTTCCAGTAGCCATTAAACTCATAAGCATAACAGCTCTGAGTCTTCTCATGAACATATGGAATCACATGCATACCAAAATCGCATCCCGGCTGGTCTTTTAACGTCAAAAGCGCTTCTTTTAATATCGGCCAGTTGAAAATGTAAATACCCATCGATGCCAGATTACTGCTCGGCTTCTCCGGTTTTTCCTCAAACTCTTTAATATGTCCTGTTTCGTCTGCAACAACGACACCAAAACGGCTGGCTTCTTCCCACGGAACCGGCATACATGCGATGGTAATCGCTGCATTTCTCGACTTGTGGAAATCCAGCATCACTTCATAATCCATCTTATAAATATGGTCACCGCCCAGAATAAGAACATATTCCGGATTATAACTTTCAATATATTCCAGATTCTGGAAAATCGCATTCGCCGTACCGGAATACCAGTCCGCATTTTCGCTGCCTTCATATGGAGGCAGCAGCGTTACGCCGCCATAGTTCCGGTCCAGATCCCACGGAATACCGATTCCAATATGTGTGTTCAATCTTAAATGACGATATTGTGTCAGTACACCCACTGTGTCAATACCTGAATTAATACAGTTACTCAACGGAAAATCTATAATACGATATTTACCGCCAAATGCAACTGCAGGCTTGGCCACATGAGCCGTCAATACGCCTAACCTGCTGCCTTGCCCCCCTGCCAGAAGCATGGCTATCATTTCCTTCTTAACCACGTAATCACCTCTTGTTGTTCTGTATGATTATTTAATTATAGCACTTCAAACTTGAATTGTGAACACTTTTTACTATTTTTTTCCTGTGCCATCCAAAAAAATGTTCAATATTCCGATTTTTTTCGACAACCCATCTGAAATTAACGTTATTTTTGCACAATTTTTTATAATTAATTTTGTGCATAATTATTTTCTGTCTTTAGAACCTTTATTTTTTTCCAAAATCAAGTTATAATACATAGTTATGAAACATGAATAAAATAAGGAAGTGCTATTTAATATGTATAAAATCGACTTTAACCGTCCGATAAAAATCCATTTTATGGGTATCGGCGGCATCAGCATGAGCGGTTTGGCAGAGGTTCTTCTTGAACGCGGTTTTTCCATTACCGGTTCGGATATGAAATCCTCGCCTATTACTGAAAAACTTGAAAATCATGGTGCATCCATCGTCTATGGACAGAAAGCAGAGAATATCACCGACGACATCGACCTGGTTGTCTATACTGCTGCGATTCATCCGGATAATCCGGAATTTCAGGCCGTTATCCGTAAAGGTATCCCTCACATGGACAGAGCTGAACTGCTCGGTCAGATCATGAGCAATTACAAAAATTCCATCGCCGTATCCGGAACCCACGGGAAGACTACAACGACCTCCATGCTCTCTCTGATCATGCTGGCCGGCGCCTGTGACCCTACTATTTCTGTCGGCGGAATTTTAAAAGATATTGACGGAAACATCCGGGTTGGCCGTTCTCAGAATTTCATCACCGAAGCCTGCGAATATACCAACAGTTTCCTGAAATTCAATCCGCGCATTGAATTAATCCTGAATGTAGATGCGGATCATCTGGACTTTTTTAAGGACCTGGACGATATCCGTCATTCCTTCCGTCTCTTCTCCGAAAAACTGGATGAAGACGGCGTCCTGATCATCAACGGTGAAATTCCGGATTTAACCTTCTTCACAGAGGGACTTCCATGTAAGATCATTACTTACGGTCTGGAAGCCGATGACGATTACACCGCCAAAAATATTTCCTTTAATGAATATGCCTGCGGCAGCTACGATTTATACATCAACGGAGAAAAGCTGGACCACATCACATTGAATGTCACTGGTCTGCATAACGTCTCCAACTCTCTGGCTGCCATTGCCGCCGCCAGGGAACTCGGCATATCGATGGAAAACATCAAAACAGGGCTGATGAAATTCAAAGGCACAGACCGCCGATTTGAATTTAAAGGCGAAGTAAATGGCATCACGATCCTTGATGATTATGCACACCATCCGACGGAGATTGAAGCCACACTGACCGCTGCCAAAAATTATCCTCACCGGAAAATATGGTGCGCGTTCCAGCCCCATACCTATACCCGTACCAAAGCGCTTTTATCTGAATTCGGAAAGGCTCTCTCCCTGGCAGACCACGTAGTCCTTGCAGATATCTATGCTGCCAGAGAAGCGGATACGGGAGAGATTCACTCCAGAGATCTGCAGGCAGAAATTCAGAAACATGGTACGGAAGCGGATTACTTCTCCACCTTTGAAGAAATAGAAAACTTCTTATTGAAAAACTGCAATCCAGGTGATCTGGTCATCACTATGGGCGCCGGAGATATTGTAAATGTCGGTGAAGATCTTCTGAAATAACCGATTTATAAAACGCCTTTTCAAACAAGGGTAAAAAAAGGGTACACAATTTTATCCACTTTTTTTACCCTTGTTTTTATTATACTTTTCACCACTTATCCACATTATCCACAGATTTATTAACAATTTTTCCGTTTTAAACCTGTGGATAATTCTATTTACATAACTTTTTCCACAATCTATCTGCAAAACCTTCCAAACCTCTTAATTATTCAAGATATTTCGACATTTATCCGGTTGTCGAAAGATGTATCCACAAAAGTTATCCACATTTTCCACACTTTCCACAGCCTTCTGCCCCGGAATTCCGGCCTATTTCCAACCATTTCAAAACATGGTATACTAAAAAAAACACGTTATATTATTATTTTAGGGTGAATGACTTATGAAATCGATTCAATTACATACAGACATGCCCCGGAATATTACGATGATTCCAAATGAATTTCTCGATCACTATATGTCCGGAGCTAATGGAGAATTTTTAAAAATTTATCTTTATCTGATTCGTTGGGCCGGCTGCCCGGAAGCATCCATCACGGCAACTTCCATCGCCGACTTTTTTAACATGACAGAAAACGATGTAAAGCGTGCGCTGCGTTTCTGGGAACAGGAAGGGCTTCTGCGCATTGCCTGGGATGAAGACGGCAATATTACGGCTATTTGTCTGCGTCCGGTAACGGCACCTTACGACCGTGAACCGGCTG
>CABRLU010000145.1 GCA_902471845.1 uncultured Lachnospiraceae bacterium
TACATATCGGAAAACAACTGAATTATTATAATTTAAAAGAGAATCAGGAAGATATACTGAATCAGATGATTGATCGGATGGAAGAATACCGGCCGGATGTGCTGCTGATCGCCGGAGATATCTTTGATAAATCCATGCCGTCGGGGGAAGCCTACAGTTTATTTGATAACTTTTTGAATCGGGCGGCGGCTCTTTGTCCGTCAATCCCCATTGTTATCATTGCGGGAAATCATGATTCACCGGAACGACTGAATTATGCCAGCAGTTTTATGGAAAAACATCAGATTTATATATCGGTCATGCCACCCCAGAGGACAGACGAATATCTGAAAAAAGTGGTGCTGGAAGACGATTATGGTCTGGTCAATATCTATCTTCTGCCCTTTACAAAGCCGGGCTATGTGCGGCCTTTATTTCCGGACAGAGATATTCCGGATTATGAGACGGCTGTCCGGGCAGTTCTTGAACGGGAGAACATCGATGTATCCCAGAGAAATGTTCTTGTGTCTCATCAGTTTTATCAGAGTTCGGGATGGGAGACATCCACCTGTGATTCGGAGCAGGTACTCTTATCCATCGGCGGACTGGACCGGATCGATATTTCAGTTTTAAAGGATTTTGATTACGTGGCGTTGGGGCATTTGCATGGTCCCCAGAAGATTAAGGAAGAATGGATTCGCTACGCCGGTTCCCTTCTGAAATATTCGGTCAGTGAAGAACGACATCATAAGTCGATTACAATGGTCACTTTAGGAGAAAAAGGAGAGAAAACTGAAATTCGGCAGATTCCACTGAATCCCCGACAGGATGTGCGGACAGAGCGGGGAACATTGAAAGAAATTCTGGAGCGGGCCACAGAAACAAATCGACATGATTTTATCAGTGTGACATTGACCGATGAAAATGAGCCTTACCGGATGAAGGAAATGCTTCGGGAAGTTTATGATTATCTCCTGGAAATCCGGGTGGATAATACACGGACAAGAAAACGTCTGGAGCTCACTTTGGAAACACAGGAGAATCTGACGCCTTTCGAGGCCTTTCGGGCCTTTTATGAGGACGTTGCGAAAATGCCGTTGACAGGGGCAGAGGAAGCTTTGCTCGAGAAAACCTTGAATCAGTTGACGGAGGATAAAGAATGAAACCATTAAAATTAATACTTTCCGCCTTCGGCTCCTATGGAGGGACCGAGAGGATAGATTTTGAAAAAATGAGGCAGGGGCTTTTTCTCATCACCGGAGATACGGGCGCCGGGAAAACGACGATTTTCGACGGTATTACCTATGCTCTGTATGGACAGACCAGCGGGCGGCGCCGGGAGGGGGACATGATGCGCAGTCAGTATGCTTCGGATACGGACGAAACCTATGTGGCATTTACGTTCAGTGAAAGGGGAAAGGTCTATACGATCCGGAGAAATCCGGCCTGGCTTCGACGAAGCCGGAGAAAAAATAAAGCCGGGGAATATGCGCTGACGAAGGAAAGCGCAAGAGTAGAACTGACCATGCCTGACGGTAAGATCTTTCCGGGAAAAATGAAAGAGACAGATCAGAAAATTATAGAAATCATAGGTATGGATATGAACCAGTTCAGTCAGGTATCCATGATCTCTCAGGGAGATTTTATGAAGCTTCTGCTGGCAAGCTCAAAGGAGAGAAAAGAAATTTTTTCCCAGATATTCCCGACAAAGATTTACTGGCAGATTCAAAACAGTCTGGCAGAGCAGGAAAAAAAGCTGTATGGCCAATTGGAAGATGTGCGGAAAGTCTGTCAGCATGAAATCGAAAATGTCCAGTGTCTTCCGGGAAGTCCATATACGGAGAAGTGGAAAGAAAAGGGCAGCTTTTCGGATATCGATAATCACGTTTTGATGGAGCTGTTAAAAGAGATGAATGAAGCGGCCGGACAGAGGGAAAAGGCGCTTCAGGCATCTCTGAAAGAGGCAGACCAGCTTTTGGCAGCCGCACAGGAAATATATGAAAAAGAACTTCGCAGCAAACGTGTTTTGGAAGAAATGAAAGTGTTAGAAAATGAGCTGCCACAGATAGGGAAGAATGTCAAAGAGGCCGGAGCGATTTTGGAAGAGATGCGTTCCCGATATGAAGGAGAGTGGCCGAAAAAGCAGGAGCAGTGGCTGATCTTAAACCGGGAGATGCCGGAATATGATAAACTGGCACAGGAAGAGAACGCTTTAGTGCAGCTCGGAAAAACATTGGAAAACTGTACCGGTGCGGCGGAACGCACAGTAAAAAAAGAGACAGAAACGAAACAGCTCCGGGAAGCGCTGGAACAGGAGCAGGAAGGATTAAAAGACAGTGGGATCCGTTTGAATCAGGCGTCTCAAAAACTGGAAGTATGCCGTGAGAAGATGGCGGTGTTAAAGCAGCTTTGGAATAAAAAACCACTCTGGGAAAAGTTTCTTTCAGAGGATGAAGCGGCGAAGAAAAAGGCAGTAAAGAGCGTTTCTGATTATCAGGAAATGTCCCGGCGCTATGACAGACTTTATGAGCAGTTTATTGCATCTCAGGCGGGACTGATGGCGCAGAAGCTCGTAGAGGGCGAACCATGTCCGGTCTGTGGGGCTATTCATCATCCGGCCCCATGTTTGAATGAAAATATGGAAGAAATCGTTGACCGAAGCCGGGTGGATGAGGCAAAAGCAGACAGAGAAATCGCGGAGAAAGCTGTGGAAAAAGCACGGCTGCAATGCCAGAAACTGGCAGAGGCGGGGGCCGAATTAAAAAGTAGTATTCTTCATGATGCCGGGGAGCTGATAGAAAATCCGGACAAATTGTTTGAAGACGACAGCTTCTGGACAACCGTATTTGATATGGGACGGATCAGTCAACAGGCGTTAAAGGTGGCAAAGCAGCAGTGGCAGCAGGCGCAAAATGAGTGTGAACGTTTTGAAGCAAACGGAGAAAAATTAAAAAAATTAGAAAAAGAGCAGGATGCACTGCACATGGATTATATAAAACTTGTACAGCAGCAGGCGGCATTATCCTCTGAGAAAAAGAGCCGGACCGACAATCTGGCGGCAATGAAGTCAAAAATGAGCTTTACTTCCAGAACAGAGGCGGAGCAGCGCCTTTCCAGTCTGAAAAGAGAGATGGAACAGTTGAAAAAAGCTTTGGAAAAAGCCGAAGCAGACTTGGAAACATGGACGGGGAGACAACACCTAAAACAAGGTCAGTTCGGGGAGAGGCAGCAGATGCTTAAACAGGCCGGGGCGGAATTGGATGAGGCAAAAGCGAAATATAACACTCTTTTAGAGGCTTCCGGATGGCCGGCGGAAACAGAGTATTGTGTACTTGAAGCAAAAAGAGAAGCACTGGCCGGAGAAGAAAAAGACGTTTATGCGATACGACAAACCAATGTAAAAATATATGAGCGGCTGGAACGGCTGTTGGCGGATTATGGTGAGGAGCAGGCAAACTTTGCCCGGGTACGTCATCTGAGCCGGATTGCTAACGGTCAGATGGCCGGGATGGCCCGGATCGACTTTCAGACCTATATGCAGCGGCGTTATTTTGAGCAGATGGTGGATGCGGGCAATCGACGTCTGGTCGGGATGAGCGGCCACCAGTTCCTTTTGGAATGTCGGGAACTGGAAAACCTTGGACGGCAGGGAGAAGCCGGACTGGATTTGGATGTGTACAGTCTGGTCAATGACAGTGTACGCGATGTGAAAACCCTTTCCGGCGGAGAATCCTTTATGGCTGCTCTGGCCCTGGCGCTTGGCATGGCGGATGTGATTCAGCAGGAGGCCGGGAAAATCCACGTGGACACCCTTTTTATCGACGAAGGGTTCGGAAGTCTGGATGAAAATGCCCGGAATCAGGCCATACGCATTTTAAATGAATTGGCCGGTAATGACCGGCTGGTGGGCATCATTTCACATGTCAGCGAACTAAAAGAACAGATTGAACAGAAAATCGTGGTGACTAAGACGGATAAGGGCAGTTCAATTTTTATGTAATTTGATATTATATGTGAGAATTTGAATAATAAAAGATTCCGCATTCGTCAAAGTTTTTCGACGTTCCAACGCAAACACGTTGATTTTCTTGTTTGCTGCGCCGCTTATCTGTGTACAGAAATCAAAACTCGCCCCAAAGGCTCAAACAGTTGATTTCTGTACACACTATGCTCGCAAACAGCGAAAATCTGCCTGACGTTTTCTTATGGAATCGTCGAAACTTTGCTTGAATTGCAGAAATCTATTAATATGTTCAAATACTCAAAATATAAATAAATTATACCTTGTCGCGCGTAGCCTGACGGAGCGCGCCCGCCCGAAGGGCATGTAATACGGGATGCTCGAATGGGCAGGGATTATGGATATTTAAAAATTAGTTATAATTGCTTATATGGTATAATACGAGACAAATTTGGTATTAATCATTGTAAAAAAATAGTGGAAGATGTGATTTGTAAGAATCATATCTTCCACTATTTTAGGTTGTCTGTTTTTCAGATGTTTCAATTTCTATTTTTTTAGAAGTATTAGTATTTAACTCTTCTATTTGGTGAATAGAGTCGATTATATTTCGAAGTTGAGATTCTAATATAGGTAAATATTTATCATCTACAGAGTTTAAGAGAATTAAAATATTGTGTTTGTTAATATTTAGATTGTCAGTTCCCAATAAGAGATAATCTGTTGATACTCCAAGAATTCTACTAAGATTTTGTAATGTGGTCAAAGACATGCCCTTTTGTCCACATTCGATATATCCAAGAAATAAAGTAGAAATATTAAGTCTTTCAGCTAACTCATCACGAGATAGGTGGGCGTTTTCACGAGCTGTGCGAACACGCTGACCAATTTGTATGTTTATGTCTTTTTTCATGAAAACACCTCCTGACAATTAATATTACCGAATCGATAGTATTGCATACTAGTATTCTAATAATTTGATTAAAGAGAAACAACTTACTATTAGTAATTTTAAATAATTACTAATAGGTTGAAAAAGCGCGAATAATGATGTATAATGATTATAAAGTAGATAGTATAGATAAGTGAGGAAAGAAAAAATGGGGATTTTCGATTTTTTAACAGAGGTAGTACAAAATGACAAAATTTATAGAGATGGAATGAAGAATAAAAAATTGGTACGCCAAAGCTGTACAGCTTTCGAAAAAACTTTTTCAATTCGTTTGGATTGGGGATATTTAAGAATAGAAGAT
The DNA here is from genome assembly GCA_902471845.1 of uncultured Lachnospiraceae bacterium. Taxonomy (GTDB): domain Bacteria; phylum Bacillota; class Clostridia; order Lachnospirales; family Lachnospiraceae; genus Frisingicoccus. The sequence goes on from CABRLU010000145.1 coordinate 5,194, forward strand.
AGGTTTTGCCCTGAATATGTAAAGGATAGCGATCATTTTAGCATATGGTTTGATACGGACACCAATATTGCAGTAGCTATTTTTAATCAGTATGTAAAAAATCAAGGCAATAAGTATAATGGGGCTATTCTCTATGATTCTAAAGGAAACTACCTTGGCAATAAGATTTCAGGAAAAATGGTTTATCGATATGAAAATGGTGTATGGAAACATATAGCAAATTTATCAAGAGTTCAAGTTGTTCTTTATATGATGAAATTAGGATATGAATTTGAAGATACGGAAGAGACTTATAATCTGGAAGGCCGTGGTGATTGGGCTGTGGAAAATATGATTGCTACATTTGACCATATAGACTTTCTTGAAGAATTTGGAATGTCTCCGGGATATCGGCATCTGGGGGCATAATGAAATTTTATTGAGTTTGAATAAGAATAATTGGAGGTCGTCATATGGAAGACAATGCAAGGCATAATTTTGAAAAATTAATTAAAGATTTGGAATCTGATGTAGCACGTGGAGATGTTCAGGCAATGAAATGGTTAGGGGATGTTTATTATCAGGGGGATGACAAGCATGCTTCTAATTTATCTCTTGCTTTAAAGTATTGGAAAATGGCGGCTGACCATGGTGATACATTGAGTCAAGGAAAAGTAGGGATAAGTTATTTAAACGGAAATGGATTACCTAAGGATGAGAAGCTTGGTTTGAAATATATAGAACTGGCTGCAAATGCAGGTGAAATATATCCGCAGTTTTTAACAGGCATGTGTTATTTAAATGGAGTAGGTTGCGCAAAAAATAGATATAATGCTGGAAAATATTTGCGAATGGCGGCATCAAATAATCATGTAGAGGC
>CABRLU010000146.1 GCA_902471845.1 uncultured Lachnospiraceae bacterium
CCAATCTGACTGTTTTGATTTCCCGCTGTTTTCATAATATGAAAACCAGTTTCCAGAGCGGCACTGATCATTTCTTTTGTCGAAGTTTTTCCCACACTTCCAGTGATTCCGACGATCGGCATTCGGAATTTCCGTCGGTAGTGAGCCGCCAGATCTCCCAGGGCTTTTACCGTATCCTTCACCAGAATATGTACTTTATCCGAATCAATCACATCCCCATGGGACATGAATACCCCTGCCGCACCGTGGTCCAACACCTGTGCGATAAATTTGTGGGCGTCCACCTTCTCCCCAATGATCGGTACAAATAAACTGCCTTCCCTGGCTTCCCGACTGTCAATACATATATGTTCAATCACTGTTTCCGGATTTCCGGACAGTAATGTACCACCTACCGCTTTCACAATTTCCTCCGCAGTCATCGCTTCCACTTTAATCATCCCTTCTATAATAAAATACGAATCTTCCGCGTAGATTATAGCAAGAAATCCCGTACCTGTCGATATTTTCTGTATTTTTTATCTCTGTAAACATTCCTTATCCATATTTTTACAATCTCCTTGACCCCACATCACACATTTGATATTCTTATAAAGATTATATGAACATACAAGAAAGGGGAAAATTATGGAAAAGAGAGAACATTTCTCATCCCGACTCGGATTTATTCTTATCTCAGCCGGCTGCGCTATCGGTCTGGGCAATGTATGGCGGTTCCCATATATTACTGGTAAATACGGCGGTGCCGCCTTTGTATTGATTTACCTTGTATTCCTTGTCATTCTCGGGCTTCCGATCATGGTCATGGAATTTTCCGTGGGACGTGCCAGCCAAAAATCCGCAGCCAGAAGTTTTCATGTTCTGGAACCTTCCGGAACAAAATGGCATATCACAGGTTACCTGGCTATGGCCGGCAACTATCTGCTCATGATGTTTTACACAACTGTTGGCGGCTGGATGCTCTACTATGTCTACAAAATGATATGCGGCGAATTCGTCGGAACTACGCCTGAAGAAGTTGGCGGCATTTTCAACGGCATGCTTAGTGACCCGATTGCTATGACTCTCTGGATGCTGATCACAGTTCTGATTTGTTTTGGTATCTGTAGCCTCGGTCTCCAAAAAGGTGTGGAACGTATCACAAAAGTAATGATGAGTTTTCTTTTGATCATTCTTATTATTTTATGTATACGCAGCGTCACCCTGGATGGTGCTGCTGAAGGTATTCGTTTTTACTTAATTCCTGATTTCGGGAAAATCCTGGAAAATGGTCTCGGTGAAGTTATTTTTGCCGCCATGGGTCAGGCTTTCTTTACATTAAGCCTCGGCATCGGCGCCATGGCCATCTTCGGCAGTTATATCAGTAAAGAACACCGCCTTCTCGGTGAATCCATGAATATCTGTCTTCTGGATACATTGATTGCTCTGATGGCCGGACTGGTCATTTTCCCGGCCTGTTTTGCCTTCGGCGTAGACCCGGGCGAAGGTCCCGGACTTGTATTCGTCACTCTGCCGAACATTTTTAATCAGATGACTGGCGGACGGATTTTTGGAACATTATTTTTTGTCTTTATGTCCTTTGCTGCCATGTCCACCATCATTGCCGTATTTGAGAATATTTTGAGCTTCTCTATGGACTTGTGGGGATGGAAACGCAAAAAGGCCGTTTTAATCAATGGTATTTTAATCATTATCCTGTCCATGCCTTGCGTCCTCGGTTTCAATGTTCTCAGCGGAATCACGCCACTCGGTGCAGGCAGTACGATTCAGGATCTGGAAGACTTTATTGTTTCCAATAACCTGCTGCCAATCGGAAGTCTTTTATATCTGCTCTTCTGTACGAGCAAACGGGGATGGGGATGGAAAAACTTTATCGAGGAAGCTGACGCCGGAAAAGGCCCGAAATTCCCACAGTGGTCCCGGTTCTATGTCAGTTACATTCTACCGCTTATTATTCTCTTTATCCTTATCATGGGATACTGGCAGAAATTTTTTGTATAATGACAAAACACCTGAATTCATCACAAATTCAGGTGTTTTTCATTCATACGATATTTCAAAGCAGTATATCCATAAGTATTTAAAAATTTGAATTTTAAAACTATATTGTGACATCAGGTATTATCCTTTCCTACGGATTATACATTATCTGTATTGTCCCGATTAATTCTATACCCATTCGGGCATACTGCATGTCAGATGCTCCGCATAGGTGTTGGCCGGAAAAAGAAGAATAAGGCCCATAAGATTCATGACCGTTGGAAATAATATAAAAAACGTTATGAGCCATTCACTAAAAAAGTAATGCCCATAACGTTTTTTTGCTTCATTATGCAATTTTATCTATTTGTTCTTTTACTTGTCGCATCTCCTTTTCAAGATTTGTGACCCGAAGTGCGATCAATTCTTCTTCATTTGTAATTTTCAATGCCTCATGGAGTTTTCTATGTAAATCAAAATGAGCTTCTGCAATAATTTTTATTCCATGTACTATCTCATTTTCCAAGGTCGTTTCAATTGACTTCACAGAACTTCTCAAGTCTCCTGCTTCCACTTTTAACTCCTGCACATCATCTTTTGTATCCTGGATGTCCACTTTCATACCCTGAATATCCTCTTTGACTTCTTTCATCTCTGTCTGAAGTTCTTTGATATCTGCTTTAACTTCCTTCATTTCTGTCTGAAGTTCCCGGATATCTTCCTTCATGACCCGGATATCCTCTTTGACTTCTTTCATCTCTGTCTGAAGTTCTTTGATATCTGCTTTGACTTCCTTCATCTCCGTCTGAAGTTCTTTGATATCTTCCTTCATGGCCCGGATATCTGCTTTAACCTCTTTCATCTCTGTCTGAAGTTCTTTGATATCTTCCTTCATGGCCCGGATATCCTCTTTGACTTCTTTCATCTCTGTCTGAAGTTCTTTGATATCTGCTTTGACTTCCTTCATCTCCGTCTGAAGTTCTTTGATATCTTCCTTCATGGCCCGGATATCTGCTTTAACCTCTTTCATCTCTGTCTGAAGTTCTTTGATATCTTCCTTCATGGCCCGGATATCCTCTTTGACTTCTTTCATCTCTGTCTGAAGTTCTTTGATATCTGCTTTAACTTCTTTCATCTCCGTCTGAAGTTCTTTGATATCCGCTTTAACTTCCTTCATCTCTGTCTGAAGAGTCTTAACATCCGCCTGAACATCCAATACTATCGTTAATATCGTCTGCAACATTTCTCTATCCTGCGTTTTCTCTTCCCTCCCCTCTTTCTTTTAGTTAATTACTATTATACTCTAAGTGAAATTGCAATTCAATTTCTATTTTAATAATCGTATGGCAGGATTCGACAAACCGACGCATTATTCTGTTTTTTCAAAATGCTGATAATCTTTTGGATTTTCCCAATCGCCGCCCCATGTAAAACCATGGTCAATAAATAATTTATAACACAGATCATCATGATCAATCATATGCTCCAAAGTTGTATCATCTCTGTACATATAAGGCACGGATTCATCAAAATAGGTATCCATTCCCCAATCATAATAGGTCACATACGGATTATGGAGAGGGTTAATATCAATTGCACGGCCGAAGGCATGGTTTGACAACGTCACCCCATCCAAAGTGGATACTCTGTAATTAAAAGCGGACGTATTATTATTTTCAATAGACCAATTATCATCTGCATCAAAATCGTCGACCAGCAGCATCTTTTCAATTTCGTACTGATTCTCATAGAGAGCCTTAAATATTTCCAGAAAATCCTCGGCAAGCCCGGTATTTACCATAAGTTCACCAACATAAATCTGCTGATCGTAACCATAATGAAGGACCTTCAAATATCGAAGTTCTTCCAGCGGAATCGTACAGTCTTCCTTGTAAGACAGACCATAAATTCTGTTAAACAGATCATCGTCAATTGGATAGCTTACAAAATAATCATCCAGCATTCCGCCTTCTAAATCCTCCGGCTGGATCACTGTACCGGCCGCCAGTCCGTCCAAATTTTCAATTTTCGGTCTGACGATGGTTTCCGATTCCATTTTTGTTTCTGTCTCGACGATTACAATATTTTGTTTCGATTGGGATTCTGCCGGCACTGTTTTTGCCTGACATCCGGACAAACACAGTGCCATACCGATGCTTAACCCCACAGCCATTTTCTTACTCACCATATGCTCTCACTTCCGCTATACACGTATCCTGCCAATCACGGCCTTCGTACACACTGTTAATTGTCAGCCGTATTTTTGAAGCCGGTATCGGCTGTGAAAATTCAATACACTGCTCAATCTGTCCATCCGGGAATTCCTGAGTCGTCGTATAATCACCGACTTGAATCGTCAGGCTCTTTGGACGATTATTATCATAAAACCAATCCGAACTTCTCCAGTTGCCAAGGTTCAAAACCAGATATTTGATTGGCTGTGCACCATGAAGATAAAGCTCCAGATATTCGCCTTCTCCATTTCCAGATACCCCTTCCTGCCAGGAAGATTCCAAGAGGCCATCCACCGCAACCATGGCAGAATTATTATATCCTTCCTGTTCCACAACGGAGCTGGCATATGCATCCACAAATTCAAACTGAGCAGAGGATGAAATATCCACACTGGCAGACTCTTTTCTAACTGCCTGAACAGATGCCAGATCAACGCTTTCCGGTACTGTTTCCGTCGCCTGGATGGTTTCATTTTGAACTGTTTCCGGTAAAACTGTTTCCGTTTCGATATTTTCCGGATTTTGCGACTGCCCGTTTTCCTGCTGCCCAGATATGGTCTGGACCTCTTCCGGCTGACGCTTCTTCCTCTTTTCTCCGGATTGCATTATACTTCCGATAGCACCGAAAATCACAGCAGCCAGGACAAGTATCACAACGATACCGCAGCCGATCATGCAGCCTTTTTTCTGTTTCTTCTGACTGCGCTTATAACCATCCAGAAGAGCCTGTCTTCTTTCCGGCGACATACCTGTAAACGGCACCCCAAAATTCTGAAGATTTTCAATACGTTCAGGGGATGACGGGTGATCTCTGAACATGCCTTCAAATAAATCCTTCGGGGTATCATTTCCCCAGGTGTCAAACAACTCACATAACGGAATACCGTATCCTAATTTCGCCGCGAATATATCCGCCTCAAACTCCTGGTTCCGGCTGGCCTTTGCCAACATCACCTGACCAAACCGAACCCAGACGAGCTGAGCCACTCCCAAAGCCACCTGACTTAACCATGTCGATAACTGAACAAAGAAATAAGCCAGACCACCGTCATCATCTGATGTGAAAATCGCAAAGATACTTCCAATCAAATGCATCATACCGATGCCGATACTGCACAAAATAAAAAATATATTAATAATCAGGTTGCCCACATTGACAAACAACATCAAGTCCGTGTCATGATGGGCAATATGACCAAACTCATGGGCCAGAACTGCCTTAATCGTCTCATCATCATGACGCCGGAGTGTTCCCGTATGTATACAGATGGTTTTTCTTCCGACAGCAAAAGCATTTACACTGTCGTCTTCCAGATAATAAAATTTGATATCATCCGTAAGTTCTTTATTCTCTTTTCTGGCCCGGCTGTATACCTCATCGATCAGCGGCATGATGTCCGCCTCAAGCCCGGGATTTTTATTTAATGGAATACAATGCAGCTGACGCCGCCGTATCCACTCACCAAAGGACGAAAGTGAGATCAATACCGAAACCGCATAGAGCCCGATGCCAACCGCAATGCCTATACCGATGTTCACACTTGCAAAACAAAGGGCAATAATTCCAACAACAATCACCATATTGATAAAAAAGTATATTAAGATTGTCGTATTGCCCTTTTTAAATACCTTCTTTAAAAAATCGCCAATATACATAACATCTTCCCTCTTTTTCTATTTATCGAATCGTTTACCCCTTCGGGCCGGCGCGCTCCGTCAGGCTTCGCGCGACAAGGTATACCCAT
>CABRLU010000147.1 GCA_902471845.1 uncultured Lachnospiraceae bacterium
GGCGGGAGAGATGCGGAGCCGGTTTGACCGGTTGATGGGCGGCCGCCATCTGCCGGTGAGTTTTGGAACCTTTCATGCGGTCTTTTTTACAATTTTAAAATATGCCTATAACTATCGGGTGGAAAATATTCTATCCGAAGATGAGAAATACGGAATTCTTCGGGATATCGTGCATCAGATTGATGTGGAGATGGATGATGAGAAAGATTTTCTGATGAATATTGCCGGGGAGATCAGTCGGGTTAAGGGAGATATGATGCCTCTGGAGCATTTTTACTCGGCAAACTGTTCAAAGGATGTGTTTGAGGATATTTATACAGGCTACGAACAAAAGCTCCGACGGATGCGCCGTTTAGACTATGACGACATGCTGGTTCAGACCTGGCAGCTTTTTAAGGAGCGGCCCGACATACTGTTGGCCTGGCAGAAGAAATATACTTACATATTGATTGATGAATTTCAGGACATCAATCGAATTCAGTATGAGATTATCCGGATGCTTGCCAGACCGGAGAACAATCTTTTTGTGGTGGGCGACGATGATCAGTCGATTTATCGTTTTCGCGGCGCCAAACCGGAAATCCTCCTGGGATTTACAAAGGATTATCCGGATGCGGAAATGGCTGTGCTGAATCGAAACTACCGTTCCACGGGTTCCATTGTGGCTCGGGCGGAAGGACTGATTCGTCACAATGAGCATCGCTATGCCAAACATATGACGGCTTCCAGAGAAAAAGGTAATGAAGTTCTTGTAAAGGCCTTTAAGAAGCCGACAGACCAGTATCTGAAAATGATTCGGGAAATTGTGGATATGCATGAGCAGCAGGAAATTGCCTGGGAACAGATCGCGGTGATTTTCCGGACAAATATCCAGATGAGCGGTCTGGTGGAACAGCTCATGGTCTATAATGTTCCTTTTGTCATGAAGGATTCGGTGCCGAATATTTATGAACACTGGATTGCGAAGGATATTTTTTCCTATATGAATATTGCTTTCGGAGGCAATTCCAGGGCAGATTATCTTCGAATCATCAACCGGCCAAACCGGTATATTTCCCGGTCTTATCTGGACGAGGACCCGGTGAATCTATCAAATGTAAAAGATTATCTGGAAAACCGGGAGTGGATGCTGGAGCGGATTGAGCAGTTGGAATATGATTTATATATGCTGGCATCCATGGGGCCTTATCCGGGTATCCAGTATATACGTCATTCCATTGGTTATGATGAATATTTGAAAGAATATGCCATGGGACGGGGGATTAAAGGCGATGACCTGCTGGAAGTGCTGGATGAATTGATGGATAAGAGCCATGCCTACAAAACCTGGGAGGAATGGTTTAAAGCCATCGAACAGTATTCGGAGACATTGAAGATTCGGTCCAGGCAGAGGTTTGAAGCAGCAGAGGGCATACGGCTTCTGACAATGCACGGGGCGAAAGGCCTGGAATACGATGTCGTGTATATTCCGGATGCCAATGACGGGTTGATGCCCCATAAAAAGGCCGCAACTGAATCGGATAAAGAAGAGGAACGGAGGATGTTTTATGTGGCCATGACCCGGGCGAAAAATGACCTTCGGGTTTACTTTACCCGGGAGCGGTACGGTAAAGCTTCGGAAATGTCGCCTTTTGTTGGAGAATTCCTTGCTTTTTAGGGAATAATCTGGTAGAGTGAAGGTGAGCGAAAATACTCGAAAAGAAAGTTGAGGTAGAAAAATGGGAACATTTATTCCGGAAGATGACGATACGATGACATTAAGCTTTGACGACGGCGCTGAAATCGAATGTGCGGTGATTGCCGTATTTCCAGTAGGCGAGAGAAATTACATTGCCTTACTTCCTTTTGAAGATCAGGGCGTGGACGAAGACGAAGTTTATATTTACCGGTTTATCGGCGCTGAAAATGCAGAAGATGTTCAGCTGGAAGATATCGAAACCGATGAAGAATGGGAAATGGTATCCGATGCTTTTGACGAATTGTTAGACAGCGAAGAATTTGACGAATTATTTGACGGTGAATAATGATAAGAAAGATGGTCCTGCGAGGCGAAGCGCTTTGCAGGGCCATTTTTTAATGTCCATCAAAAAAGCTCCAAAGGAGCTTTTTAAACGAGAATATCAATAAAATACTGGGCGGCTTCAGAGAGAGGCGCCTTATCATTGTATCCGACGACAATCTGGCGGGATGGAAGCATTTCACGGGTGCGGATAACAAATAAATCCGATTCTTTTTCCGGCAGACAAAAGTCCGGGATAAAGGCAATGCCCAGGCCGATGCGGGCCAGGTCGATGAGCAGGTCATTGCTGCTTAATTCGATTTCAGGTACCAGGTCCAGCTGGCGCTGTTGAAACAGACTGTGCAGGAATTCACTGGTCAGGCTGGCTTTATCCAGCATGAGAATCGGATAGCTGAGCAGTTCTGCCAGCTCTAATCGCTTATTTCTTAAATGACTGAAATTTTCATTGGCGATAAATACGTCATGGAATTCCTGGACCTTACGGACATTTCGAATGGCATTCATCCGGGGATTGGGAGAATTGGTCACAATCAGGTCTACCAGCTCATTTTCCAGCAAATCCACACAGCGAGCGGAAGTGGCATTTGTCACTTTAATATGTACATTTGGAAAATGTTCGTGGAATTCTTTCAGATAAGGCACAAGATAATAGCGGCAGATGGTGTCACTGGCGCCGATGCGCAGCTGTCCGCCGTTTAATGCTTTGGCATCCATGATCTGGTTTTCGCCGCGAATGATCAGATTGATGGCCGGTTCAATATGTTTAAAAAGAATTTCTCCCTCCGGAGTCATTTTGACCCGTTTGGTGCTTCGAATGAAAAGGGTCTGATCCAGCTTTTTTTCCAGAGCCTTGATGGATTGGCTGACAGCCGACTGGGAGATGAAAAGTTTTTTTGATGCTTCAGAGAAGCTCAATGTTTTGGCAACGTAATAAAATACCTTATATAATTCATAGTTAATGTCCATAGGCCACCTCAATTATTAATGACTTTAATAAAAAACAGAAGTTATATTAATATAATTAAATAATAACATACATATGGAAAATAGTAAATGTAAAATTATGGAGAATAATCCATTGACAAAAGTGCCGGAAAGGCGTATTCTTTAATCAAGCAAAGGCGCTCTTAGAAATAAGAGCGCCTTTTTTACATCTTGGGAACTGTATGTCAATGGTTCCTGATAGAGGACAGGAGATGGGAATTATGAAAGAATTAAGAGAGCACATTGAATGTATCAATGACTTGCTGGCCAGATACGGCGTCCGGTTTGGTCTGTATAAAAATGGTGAATTTAAAGAGCAGTTGTTTCCCTTTGACCCGATTCCAAGGATTATTCCAAAGGTAGAATTTGAACATCTGGAAAAGGGGCTGATTCAGAGGGTGAAAGCGTTGAACTGCTTCCTGGAAGACATTTATTCGGAGAAAAAGATTATTGCGGACGGCGTCATACCGGAGTCTTTTGTATTTTCTTCCAGTGGTTTTTTGCCTGAATGTGATGGAATTCATCCGGTTCACGGTATACATAGCCATATTTCTGGCATTGACCTGGTGGAAGGCAAGGACGGCGAGTGGTATATTCTGGAGGACAATCTCCGAATTCCTTCCGGCGCTTCCTATCCCCTCATTGCGCGAAATATATGCCGGAGAGCCAGCCCGGGGACTTTTTCCAATAATGCCATTGCGGACAACCGGGATTATGCCCAGATGTTGAAAGAAGTGATGGACAATGTGAATACGGGAGGCATTAATGTTATTTTGACACCGGGACGATATAATGCGGCGTTTTTTGAACATTCCTATCTTGCTGAGAAGACCTACTCGATATTGGCGATGCCAAGTGACCTCTATGTGGAAAATGATGTTTTATATTATAAAGACTATTCGGAACGGCCGAAACGGGTCGGAGCGGTGTATCACCGGATTTCCGATGAGTATATGGATCCGCTGACGTTCAACCCGGAATCCGTTATCGGTGTGCCGGGAATTATGTCCGTGTATAAAGCCGGCAATGTCGCCCTGGTCAATGCGCCGGGAAATGGCATTGGCGATGATAAAGGGATTTATTATTTTGTTCCAAAGATGATTGAATATTATCTGAATGAAAAACCGCTGTTAAAGAATGCGCCGACCTATCTGCCATATTTTGAGGAGGACCGGAAATATGTTTTAGAAAATCTGGAAAAGCTTGTCATTAAAGATGTGGCCGAGGCCGGAGGATATGGCGTTATTTTTGGTAAGGATTTAGACGGTGAAAAGCTGGAAGAGATGCGCCAGCTGATTCAGAGAGAGTCCCGCCGTTTCATTGCTCAGGAGGTCATTGATTTTAAAGACCTGGAGATCGTTGAAGGCGGCGGAACTGTTGAACGAAAAGCAGATTTGAGAGCATTTGTTCTCTATGGTAAAGAAGTGAAGGTTTGGAAGAGCGGCCTGACCCGTTTTTCAAGAAACCCGGATTCCTTTGTTGTGAATTCGTCTCAGGGAGGAGGATTTAAAGACACATGGGTATTATCTCGGTAGTTAAAGCAAGTAATCTTTTATGGCTTGGCCGTTACAGCGAGCGGGTGTACACGACCCTTCAGGTATTTGGCCAGTATTATGATGATATGATCGACCGCAATATGAACGGTTATGAGGAGTATTGTGAGAAACTGTCCATTCCATCGATTTACACCGGAGTGGAAGACTTTTTTGACCGGTATCTTTTTGATGAAAAAGACCCGAATTCTATTGTTTCCAATCTGACACGGGCAGTAGATAATGCGATCATGCTTCGAAATGAAATCAGTTCCACCACATTATCTTATCTGGAACTGGCTTTAAATAAGCTGAAACGAATCCGGAACAGCAAGACAGCTCTTTTTGAGATTCAAAAGGTGACGGACTATATGCTGGCCTATTGGGGCTGTCTGGACGATTATGTTCTGGATGATGAATGCCGGAATCTGATCAAAGCAGGACGGTATATTGAACGATTGGATTTATATCTGCGACTGGATTTCCCTTACGACAGCATTGAACGGGAATTTGATAAGCTGATGGGCCGTCTTGGACGGGTACATATCAGCTATGATCGTCGGAGTTCCAGCCGTCTTCATTCAATCATTATGTCCGGTGACCCGGAGCGGGCAAGTCGGGGCCAGGCTCTGGAATGCGTCAATAAATTCTTTGAAGGATTTTGATGAATAAATGAAGCGATTAAAATTTGAATATCGGACGTCGGTGAAATTTGACGGCGAGGTGATTGACCACGGTTTCCTGCTGCGATGTATTCCAAAAGAGGAAGAACGTCAGCATCTGGAATATTACAGGCTGGATATATGGCCGGAGACCGAGGTCAAAGTTGCCGATGACTTCTGGAAAAATACAACAGTTCAGGGGATAATTGTCAGACCTCACAGAAGCTTTGGCTTCAATATCTGCGGTGAAGTGACGGTGGACTTGAGCCGGCCGAGAAAAACAGGACATCCGATATTTGCTTACCCGACAGAATTTACACAGACCAGTCCGGCGATGGAAGCACTTACGGAACGCCTGCTCAGGGAAGCATTTGGCGATGTCCTACAAGTCTGTACACCGCAACAGCCTGAGGAGGAACAGGCAAATGCACTTTCGAAAGCGCTCTGCCTGATGAATGGTTTGTATGATATCTTTGAGTATCGTCAGAAT
>CABRLU010000148.1 GCA_902471845.1 uncultured Lachnospiraceae bacterium
CCAGAACATGCGGATTTGCGCGTCCGGCACGGATGGAAATATAATCTCTCTCCAGGCTCTCCAATGTTTTTTTCATCTTTGTCTCATAAACTTGTATTCTTTCATCCATGTCTGATAATCCTCCCAAATTATTTATCATTCATCTACGGTCACATAGGTACCGTTAAATTCACCATATAAGGTCTCTACAATGCTGTCCTTCTCATTTAGTCCGAAAACAACCATCGGCATATGGTTCTCCAGACACATGATCGTAGCTGTTAAGTCGACAACCTGCAGTCTCTGGTCTACCACCTGCTGAATACTGATCTCATCATACTTCACCGCATCCGGATAAACCTTCGGATCCTTGTCATAAACGCCGTCAATCGCTTTGGCCAGCAGAATCGCATCGGCTTCAATCTCAATAGCTCTCAGCGTTGTTCCCGTATCCGTCGAGAAATACGGATGCCCTGTACCTCCGGCAAAGAAAACGACCTTTCCTTCCGAGAGTGCGGCCATGGCCTTATCTTTTGAAAACAGCTCAGTAAATGCACCGCAGACAAAAGGAGTGAATACCTCCGTCGCCATCCCCAGTGTCCGGAAAATCTCCGAAACATAGATGCAGTTCATCACAGTTCCAAGCATACCGATCTGATCTGATTTCGTCCGCTCGATAATCTTGCTGCTGTTCCGTCCTCTCCAGAAATTACCGCCGCCGATAACAATCGCCACCTGAGTGCCTTTATCAACAATCTCTTTGACCTGACGTCCAACTTCCAGACATGTAGCCTCATCAAAGCCGAAACCTTTATCCCCCGAAAGAGCTTCCCCACTCAATTTTAATAAAATACGTTTCATGTTTTTCATTTTAAACACCTCATAAATAATCTACCATAAAATATCCATTTTTTCTACTATTATTTTGCCTCTCCACCCAACTGACCGGATTTTTTTCAGATTCATCCTTGAAAATCCACCGAATATGAGCTAAATTTATTTTTATCATTATTAATACAAAGAGGAGAATGAACATGAACAGAGAAATGCGGCGGAATGACCGCCAGTTAAACACGGAAGATACTCTGTCTATCCTGGAACAGGGTGAATACGGCATCCTCTCGACTGTCAGCGCAGATGGGATTCCCTATGGTGTACCGGTAAGCTATACCTATTTCAATCAGTGTATCTATTTCCATTGTGCGAAAAATGCAGGTCTTAAACTGGAAAATATCGGGAATAATGCGAATGTCTGCTTCACTGTTGTCGGAAAAACAGAACTTCTTCCAGCCAAATTCAGCACCATATATGAAAGCGCCATTCTTTTTGGCAAAGCCCGGATTTTAGCAGAAAGCGAAAAAAAAGAACCGTTACTGAAGCTTATTGAAAAATATTCACCGGATTTTGTGGAAGCAGGTCGAAAATATGTAGAGAAATCTGCTTCCCAAACAGACATTGTAGAAATATCTATTGAATCCATTACCGGTAAGGGACGAAAATAACGAAAATACTGTATTTTTATGTATTTTTTTTGGTACATTTTTAACAATCATTGAATATTTCGCCAATTTCTGGTAAGCTAGACTATACCCTAAATATTAGGGTATTATAACAATTTCATATTTTTAGCAAGGGGGAAATTATTATGGAAAACTTCCTTATGATCGTTCCTGTCATCGGAATCCTCGCCCTTCTTTTTGCCATTGCAACATCTGTATCCATCGGCAAAAAAGACGCAGGAAATGACCGTATGAAGGAGATCGCAGGAGCCATTGCCGAAGGCGCCAGAGCCTTCCTTATGTCAGAATACAAAGTGCTCCTGATCTTTGTTGTTGTCATGTTTGTTGTCATCGGAATTGGTCTGTCCAACTGGATGACTGCCATCTGCTTCCTTGTCGGCAGTATTTTTTCGGTTCTTGCCGGTTATCTCGGTATGGGTGCTGCCACAAAAGCAAATGTTCGCACAACAAGCGCAGCCATGAACTCCGGTATGAATGCCGCTCTTTCTGTCGCATTCTCTGGTGGTAGTGTTATGGGTCTTGCCGTTGTCGGCCTTGGCCTTTTCGGTATCAGTATCATCTATGTACTTACCGGAAACGCAGACATCCTTTTCGGATTCAGTTTAGGCGCTTCTTCCATCGCTCTGTTTGCCCGTGTCGGCGGCGGTATTTATACAAAAGCTGCAGACGTTGGTGCTGACCTTGTTGGTAAAGTAGAAGCCGGAATCCCTGAAGATGACCCGAGAAACCCTGCAGTTATCGCTGATAACGTTGGTGATAACGTTGGTGACGTTGCCGGTATGGGTGCCGACCTTTTTGAATCCTATGTTGGTTCCATCATTTCCGCAATGACTCTCGGTTTGACTTACTACGATCAGACCGGCGTATTATTCCCGTTACTTCTGGCTGCCGGCGGTGTTGTTGCTGCTATTCTCGGTACTTTCGTTGTTAAGGCCGGTAATGCAACAAACCCACATGCTGCTCTGAAACGTGGTGAATACGGCGCTACAGCAATCGTTATCATCATTACGATCATTTTAAGTAAGACCATGTTCGGTGGCTTTAATGTAGCACTGGCTGTTATCGCCGGACTTCTTGTCGGTGTATTGATCGGTGTTGTTACCGAAATCTATACTTCCGATGAATATCGTTTTGTTAAGAAGATTGCTCAGCAGTCTGAAACAGGTTCTGCTACAACCATCATCAGCGGTCTTGCTGTTGGTATGCAGTCCACTGTTGTTCCGATTTTATTAATTTGCGTTGGTATCTTCATTTCTTACGAACTGGTTGGCCTCTACGGTATTGCTTTGGCAGCCGTTGGTATGCTGTCTACAACAGGTATTACTGTTGCCATCGACGCTTACGGCCCAATCGCAGATAATGCCGGTGGTATCGCTGAGATGTCCGGTCTGGATGAATCCGTTCGTGAGATCACAGATAAACTTGACTCTGTAGGTAACACAACAGCTGCTATGGGTAAAGGTTTCGCTATCGGTTCCGCTGCTTTAACAGCACTGGCACTGTTCGTATCCTACTCTGAAGCTGTAAAATTAACTGCAATCAACGTACTTGATGCCCGTGTTGTTATCGGTGTATTCATCGGTGGTACATTGACATTCCTCTTCTCCGCTCTGACTATGGAATCCGTTTCCAAAGCAGCATACAAGATGATTGAAGAGGTTCGTCGTCAGTTCCGTGAAAAACCAGGCATCCTGAAAGGTACAGACCGTCCGGATTACACAACTTGCGTTGCTATTTCTACTCAGGCTTCCCTGAAAGAGATGTATGTACCAGGTATCATGGCTGTTCTTGTACCAATCATTGTTGGTGTGCTTCTCGGTGTTGAAGCCCTCGGCGGACTTCTCGTTGGCGCCCTGATCACTGGTGTTCTTATGGCCATCTTTATGTCCAACTCCGGTGGTGCATGGGATAACGCTAAGAAATATATCGAAGGCGGCCATCACGGCGGTAAAGGAAGCGAAGCTCATAAAGCAGCCGTTGTTGGTGATACAGTCGGCGACCCATTCAAAGATACTTCAGGACCATCTATCAACATCCTGATTAAATTGATGACAATCGTTGCACTTGTATTCGCACCACTCTTCCTTCAGATTGGCGGATTACTGTAATCATAACAACTTTAAAGGCCGGGAAAATTTGTTTCCCGGCCTATCTTGTATTTATTACCACTCTTCTATTCCAGCGTCACAGTCTCTGTTAGACTGTGTTCTTCGATTTTTTCCAGAATGAATTTTTCCAGTTTCTCTTTTTCTTCCGGTCGACAGGAAATTTTTTCTCTGTAATTTACCCGCTCCCGAACTTTAATTATGATAGCAGATTTTCTCTTGGAATCAACAATTCCTCTCATAGCGGACCATGGAGTAAAATCTCGGTAGCCTATAATACCATTCTCACAGAATCTTTGCGGAAGCATATCCATCCACAGAGATACAGCAGCTTCGATGATAAGGACTACAAGATATAAATAATTCGTAAAAATTGTCTCTATACCTAACTGACATATACCCATCTCCTGTCTATATCACTATGCGAAATTCTAAATAGTTCACACGCCCTGACCTCTTTTTAACGCCGCCTCAGGCAGTTCATCGCCCGGCTTCAGGTTCAAATAAACAGTCCTGTGCAGCGTCGGTTTCTTTAAAGTAATCTTCACACGTCCGTTTTTCTGAAACTCTATCGATTCCAAGCAATCCCAACTTTCAAACCGAATGCCATCACGGAAACCATTTTCAAAAACACGTTCCGGCAAAGAAGCCAAAACAAGGAATACAAGCATCATAATCGCTTTTACCCAGGCAACCCACGCCATTCCAGTGGAATTTCCCATGTATAACGCAGAATCATTCCATCCATTCTTCGCAGCATCCAGCATTGTATAAAGAATATGCCCGATACATATTGCCATACATATCTTTTCTTCAAAAGTGCGTCGGGTATAAAATAGTAATTTTCCCCATTCTTCAGACGGTCTCAGGTAAGATATTGCCATAAACACAATAATAAACCCCAGAATTCCCATCATCAATTGGTTAAAAAAACTGTAAAGAAAAAGAATCACAATCAAACACCAAATCATAACCGTCCCTCCCGATGATTACTCTAAGTCAATCCGTTCCCTCACATGATTCTCAAATTTTTCTCTTTCCTCTTTTTGACAATAAATAACCAGTTCATTGTCCACCTGTCTTTTTAACTTCAGTACAACCTCATCCTCTTTTTCAGAATCCTTCACTTTTCGAATCATTGACCATTCAATAAATCCCTGGTGAGTGATGATCCCATTCGCACAAATTTTGTAAGGAAATGTTGAAAAAACAGCCATAGCTATCATTTCGATGGCCAGAACACAGGATGTGATTACCCGGAAAACATTCATATCTGCTCCCCTAAAAATCCTTGATCCAAAAAAACAAGCCCCAAATACATATATGGCACAGACCCGAACCTTACGCTCAGATGGCTGCTTTAAAACCCATATAATATCACCTGAAACATCTTCCGCCACATAGTATTTTTTTGCTTTCCAAATCATCAGGCAGGCTACAACCCCAACCAAAAGAACATGTAAAGTTATTAATAGAATTATTGATGTGGTACTTAACCCTTCAAACATCTCTGTCCTCCCATTTTTCTGTTCAAATTGAATATTCGCTGTCAAGCGCTAATGTGTTTCTCCCATCTGACGCATCAAAAACTCACATTCCTCATAATCCGATGCCCTGACGTAAATTTCATAGGTCATCTGATATTCGGATAACTGTCCAAAGCTTCCCCGGCCTCTGGCCTGTCCACCTCTGGCATCCCATCCTTTTTCTTCATAGGGAATTTTATGTTCAGTCAGAAGTTTTATAATTTTATTTCGCTCTTCCTTTGAATAGCCTATGTATATAGCCTTTCGATTAAAAAATGTAATCATCTTTTATTATCTCCATCTGACAAGACTTTGTTAATTCGCTGACAATTCTGATTAATTTTATTATAATATATATTTTGTCAGAAAACAATATGGTGGCCATGAATTCCGCGTTTCAGGCCACCACTTTTTAAATTTTATTTCTCATTATTTATTAAATCATATATCTGTTCAACGTCAGATTCGGGGTTTTCCTCCAATATATTCATGATTTTTTCAACAAATGCTACCTCTTCTTCCA
>CABRLU010000149.1 GCA_902471845.1 uncultured Lachnospiraceae bacterium
CCAACGGTCACATATATTTCAGCATGGTGCATATATTTTGTAACGAGACCATCCCCGTGGTCGATTATAATATAATTTCCGGCAGATTCGCTGTATCCGGCAAATGTTACCGTTCCGGCCTCAGCCGCATAGGTTGGGATGTTCTCGGCGCCGGTACCCAAATCCAGTCCTTTGTGGAACTGGCGGTCGAAGGTCCGGTAACCGAAAGTACTCGTAATCGCTGAACCTGGACAAGGATTCGCAAAACGTCCAATCATCTTTGAAAAATCAATCAGCGTTAAATCATCCAGTCGGTAAAGATCATAGGTCTTCATGACCTTAATTAAATTTTTTCCATAATTTATATCAGTGGCCCATCGTCCACCGATACGCATGGCAAAAGTATTGGCATCCTTCACATCTTTGATGAGGTCCGAATACATTTCTGTCAGGAGTTTACTCCGATCTTCAATCGCTTCCGTATATGTATGATAGGCTCGGAATCCGGCGCTCGTCGCATAAAGTCTTCCCGCCGGGGTCATTTCCATGGTGCCCATATTCACACTGCCCGCAGTTCCTTTCCCTTTGATTCCAAACAAATTACAATACTGATACGCAAGATAGGATAAACCTTCGCCCGATTCGCCACCAGGTCCATAGGAACCATAACCGGACTCCTGGATAATCTGTGCGATTGTAACGGACGCCGGATACCCGGTCTCATCCTGGCACTTCAAAGCGCCGACAATCATCTCCTGGGTAATAAAGGATGGCAGTCCTTCAATCGGAACCGTTACATTATATTGAATACGGTCTCTGACCTTTGAAAACTGTTCGGAAGTTAAAAATCCGGATTCAATTTCCGGCCAGCTGGACGGTGTCTCCAGACGGACGGCTTCCAGTTCCACAGGCTCCGCAGTCTCCCCCGGTACTTCTGTTTCTTCTGGCAATTCGGTCTCTTTGGATGACTCGGTCTCCTTCGGCGACTCGGTTTCTTTGGATGACTCGGTCTCTTTCGGCGACTCGGTTTCTTTGGATGACTCGGTCTCTTTCGACGACTCGGTCTCTTTGGATGACTCAGTCTCTTTTGCGCTTTCTGTCTCCTCTGGCGGCTCTATCTCTTTGGACGGTTCGGTCTCTTTGGGCGGTTCGGCCTCTTTGGACGACTCTGTCTCTTTAGTGATTTCTGTTTCTCTGAATTCCTCCGTCTCAATCGGTGGTTCCGATATTGCCTCCTGCTCACCGCTGATCGGATGTACTCTGAGTCCCGTCGCCGTATGAATCAGAAAGCCAGTGCTTTCATCCAGATAAATGCTGCCCTCTCCCAACATTATCCGGACATTTTCTGAAATTTCCACTATTTCTCCGGACTCCGGTATTCTCGCCTGTACCAATGTCTGCCCGGTCTCGCAGACAATGGCATCCTCAGCAAAAACAAAGTTTGGCTCAGCCATTAATAAGCCCGCGGCAAGAAATCCCGCAAACAGCCGAAGACTAAGCTTTCTGCCTCTTCTATTCATTGGCATCACCCACTACTTCCGGCGTCAGGGTTTTCACCCGTAAAAAGAAATACAACAAATGGCATACCCAGACCACCGCCAGACACATCCGGCCAATCGGCACATTTTTCATCAAAATAAAGCCTATCGCCATGACAATCGTCACCGTTCCAACAATGGAACATTTGGTTTTCATGGTCATCGCTTTCTGGTTTACAAAACTTTCCAAATGCTTTTTGTAAAGATTCGTGCCTATAAACCAGTCGTGGAGCCGTTGGGAACTTTTCGCAAAACAAAAGACTGTCGCCATGTAAAAGGGAACCGTCGGCAGGATTGGGAGTACCACCCCAATCGTCCCGAGCGCCAAACAGAGTAAACCGGCAACAAGCCACAAAATCCGAAATGGGTTCTTCATCTTAACATCTTTCCTTTCTTCATCGACAGTCCTTTAAACTGTCAGAACAAATTTCTTTCCATCAATTTGAGTTACATCCAGTTCAATTCCGTAGAGCTCTTTAATACTCTTTCGGTCTATGACTTCCTCCGGACTTCCCTGAAATTCCACAAACCCGTCTTTCAGGCCAATGACTTCATGGGAAAAATAAATCGCCTGGTTGATATCGTGGAGCACCATAATAATCGTAATACCAAACTCCTTATTCAGCTTCCGAACCAGCTCCAGAATCTCAATCTGATATCGAATGTCCAAATAGGTCGTCGGCTCATCAAGAAACAGGATTTTCGTATTCTGGGCCAGTGCCATGGCAATCCACACACGCTGTCGCTGTCCACCGGAGAGACGGCTCACTTCCCGGTCACGGTATTCCAGAATACCTGTAACTTCCATAGCCCATTCCACCAGCCGCTCGTCCTCCTCGCTTTTTCCCTGCATCGGTTTGCGGTGAGGCGTCCGGCCAAAGGCCACCAGCCGTTCCACCGTAATATCATCGCTGGACGTATTATACTGCTGAACAATGGACACCTGTCTGGCAAATTCTTTCAGATTCAGGTTCTGAATGTTTTTTCCTCTCAGAAAAATCTTGCCTTTTCTGGCATAGAGATTCTTTGTCATCAAAGAAAACAATGTAGATTTTCCACAGCCGTTGGCTCCCATGATAGTCGTAATCTTTCCCTCTTCAATTTTCAGAGAAACATCCTTCAATACCTTATTCCTGCCATAAGCAAAGGAGAGGCCCCGTACTTCCATAGCAGGTTTTTCACTTCCGCTAGTTTGCATATTTCTTCGACCTCCTCAGCAGAATGATAAAGAACGGACCGCCGACCACACTCATGATGATGGAAGCCGATACTTCGTAAGGCGCTGCAATCGTTCTTCCAATGGTATCCGCCAGCAAAAATGTAAATGCTCCGAACAGTATGGAAAATGGAATCAATGCCCGGTGGTCACTTCCTACCAGAATTCTGCCAATATGGGGTACGATCAGTCCCAGGAAACTGATGGCCCCGGCCACAGCTGTCGAAATACTGGCCAGCAATACCGCGATCAGAGATATTACAATCCGCATTGTATTTACATTAACGCCAAGGCTTCGTGCGGTCTTATCTTCCAAAGATAGAAGATTACATGTTCCGCAAAAAACCAGTGCCAATACCAGGCCCACAATAACATAAGGAACCAATGTCTGAACATCATCCCATGTTTTCATCGTAATATTGCCATTAACGATAGATGCCACGCCCGACATATTGCCGCCGCTCATAGAATTTAATCCATTGGACAAACCGGTAAACATGGCATTGACAGCCACACCGACAAGGATGATCCGCAAAGGACTTAATCCTCCTTTCCATGACAGGCTGTAGACCAGGAAGAAGGCCAGCACGCCGCCCAGAAAGGCAAATAAAGGTATAAAGAAGAATAAAGTCGGTGCAAAAGCTGTGATCAACACAGCCACAAAGCTGGCCCCACTGGAAATACCAATGATTCCCGGGTCTGCCAGCGGATTTTTCAGTACTGCCTGGAACAGCACACCGGATACGGCGATAGCTGCTCCAGCCAGCATAGAGATGATGATTCTTGGGAAGCGTAAATCCCAGATAGTCGCCACATTATCAATCCGTTCCACAAACAGTCCGCGTAAAAGCTCCGAAAAACTGACTTTCAGACTGCCTATATTCACGGCCGCAAAAAACAGGCCAACCAGCAGCACCGCCATCACTACAAAGGACAAGACGGCCCTTGCCTGCTTCTTCTTTTTTCTCGACATGTCCTGAGAAAATTCCTCAGATATGTTTTGGGAGAGTTCTGCATTCTCTTTATGACTCATTTTTCCTCTCCTCCTCAGTTATTGTTCGTATTTTCCGGATAGAGAAGCGGCTGAAGCTCTTCCAGCGCTTCCGGATACCGAAAAGTAGCGCTCATTCCAAACAGTTCATAACTCAAATCGTAAACCCGACCATTTTTGACTGCCTCAAAATGCTGCCATATATCATTTTCCTCAAAGTCCTTTTTAAACATCTCCACAACCTGATCCGGCAAAGCATGGGCCGCACGCAGAATAATGTCCGGTTCCTTTGTTTTCATATCTTCTGTATTGACTGTCAAAAATTCCTGATCTGTTCCGGCATAGACATTTTCGCCACCGGCCAGCGCCACCAGACTTCCTACATAGGAATTTTCAGTGGCAATGATGTAAGAACCTGGAAGCCCCATCAAAATCATAACCTTTGGACTTTCTTTTCCAGCGTTCTTCTCTATATAATCATCATAAAAATCGGTAAATTCATCCACCAGAGCCTGAGCTTCCTCTTCCCGTCCGAAAATCTCACCCAGTTCCTGAATGGAACGATACATTCCCGGAACACTCCGCAGATTTAAGAAAGCCCAGTCCGTATCAATAGCTTCGTATTTCGGCTGTAAATCAGACTGCAAGGATGCCGGGCTTAAAATCCAGTCCGGGTTCAGAGAGGCAACGATTTCCATATCCGGGCTCATAGCGCCTCCTACGGTTTCTACATCTGCATATCGTTCCGGTATCGAAGAAATAGCGCTTGAACATACACCCACTAAATCCAGATTTAACTTGTCGCAGATATCCGCCGTCGCCGGTGATGTGGCGATAATTCTCGGCTCACTTCCCATGGAAAGAATCTTTTTCTTCGCTGCTTCCACCGCGGCTTTTTCCTCCGGGTCATCAATCTGCAGTAAGGTTTCCACCTTTTCCGTTTTTCCATCATCCGGCGCTTCCGCAGCACAGGTAACGGACACGTTCTTTGTTTCTTCACTCTGATTCACACAGCCGCCAAGGAAAAATACACTCAGGCACAGTGCTCCGGCTGTTGCCAGAACTCTTAACTTTTTATTCATCGTCATCTTCACCACCGCCCCAACGATACCAGTTTTTACGGAAAAAGTAGACGATTCCCGCACCGACAAAAAGTAGAATTAATCCCGCGATCGTTATGGAAATGACCAGAACTGCAATCTGCTGTCCCATGGATGTTCCCGAGCTGTCCGAGCCTGCTGTCTCAACTTTCTCCGCTGTAGATAAACTTAAACCCTGGGCCTCATTTAATGTAGTCGTGTCCGCATCCTTTGTCATATCTGAAGTGGCCGGACTCGTAATACCGCTTTGCAAAGCTGCCGCTGTTTCCCGTTCGGTTTCCTTCTCTGTGCCCTCTGCTGTTCCTTCTGCTTTTGTCTCTGAAGTGCTGCTCTGAAGCGAAGTATTTCCTGCCGTCAGAGAACTGCTTCCAGATACATTACTGCTTCCGGATGACCCGCTGGTATTATCGTTACTGCTCTGACTTCCTGTATCAGCAGAAATCATAGTAGAATTCATATCCGTATTATTTCCTTCCACATAATTGCTTGGATAAAAATAGAAAACGACATCCCGCTGCATCGGCTCTACATACATCGCTCCCCGGACAACACAATTCTCACTTGGCACCTGAATACATATATCTGTTGTCGTTCCAGTACCATCAGTACCATTTCCTGTGGCGCCAATGGCTGGTGTCATCCAATCTGTATCACCCACATTCTGAACCCAGAAGCTGTGACCGGATGTATAATCCATCAAGCTCATACGAATGGTCAGATAGTATTCACCCGTATCTGTCACTTCCAGAATACCGGTGCCATAAACCGCACCTTCGA
>CABRLU010000150.1 GCA_902471845.1 uncultured Lachnospiraceae bacterium
CACAAAAGTGCCAAGCGCGAACAAGACTCGAAATCGAGTAAGCCCTTAACCGGGCCCGTGGGTTCGAATCCCACCTTCTCCGCCAAGAAAAGCACAACATTGTAGAGTTGAACTCTCGTGTTGTGCTTTTGTTTTATATGATAAAGTTATAGAAATACTATTTATATAATCAGTAAACTATAAAATACCGCAAAGCAGGAAATGTATTTTCCTGCTTTTATGTTATTATATGTGTGTAGCTACAAGGAATATTTGAGAAAGGAGGCATGTGATGAGAAATCTTGATATTATTCAAAACAGCATTGATTATATAGAAGAAAATCTTAAAACAGAAATTGCAGCACAGGAACTTGCCGATAAAGCAAACTTTTCATTGTTTTATTATTATCGACTTTTTCAAACAGCTGTGGGTATGCCTATCATGCAGTATATTGTACGCAGGAAACTACTACATGCAATCTATGAAATCAGTCATGGAAACAAAATGATAGATATCGCTTTGTCTTACGGTTTCGATACATATGCTGGATTTTATAAAGCATTTAAGCGTGAGTTTGGTTGTACGCCCAAGCAATTTCTCAAAAATTATAAGTTTAATAAACCTTATAAAATTAATCTTTTCAAGGAGGAACATATTATGGTTACACATAAAAAAGTAAGCGAAATTCTGAAAAACTGGAATTTAGAAAACGAAATTATCACAGATATTTTTTATGAAAGTGGAGAAAAAAACGATCACGCATTTTATGTTGGTGATCATTATGTCATTAAAATTTTCGCCAATTTAGGCACGCTAAAAAAATATGTTGATATTTCAAAATCATTAGAAAACTTTGGATTATCTGCCGCTGCTCCTATCAAAACCGTTGCTGGCGAAGAAATCGTTGAGGATGGTCAGTTGTATTTTAGTCTGACCAAGCGCTTGCAGGGTGAACGTATAAAAGCTCTTAATATGTACGAAGGCAACTATAAAGATAAAGCGAGATTTGTAGGTGAAATCATTGGACAGCTCAGCCTCGCGCTTGCAAAAGTGGATGTAGTAGTCAACGATGTTAATATTTATGATAACGTCAAAAATTGGGCTTTACCAAAAGCAAAAGATATGCTCAATATCCCGGAACGCTTTTGGAAGGATACGATGGAATCATTTGGAACATTATATAGCACCCTGCCAAAACAAATCATTCATCGTGATCCCAACCCAAGCAATATTATTATGGCAGAAGACACATGGGGATTTATCGACTTTGATTTATCAGAACGGAATATACGAATTTTCGATCCCTGCTACGCTACGACTGCGATTTTAAGTGAGAGCTTTGATGAAAATAATCAGGAGAATCTTTCAAAATGGATTGAGATTTATAAAAACATTATCTACGGTTATGATAGTGTGGCAAAACTTAGTGATAACGAAACAAAAGCGATTCCCTATGTCATTTTATCCAATCAATTGATTTGTTGTGCATGGCTTTCTGAGCAGGAGAAATATAAAAATATTTTCCAAGTGAACAAGAAGATGACCAAATGGGTTTGCGAAAATTTTGATAAGTTGATGATTGAATAATTATTGATAACACCATTGCGATCCGAACCTATATGTTTCGATTACTTCTGTTCGGTTGTCTTGTATTACAAGGGGTCGAATCCCTCATCTAAAAACGCAAAAATATCTTTTTCGTAGTCTCTTGACACGTCGCCGCAAGCTACATATCGCTTGCGGCGACTTTTTTACAAAAGTCACCGGCGCGCTCATTCCGCTACGTCTCCTTTTACGAAAAAGGTCACGCTGCACCTTTGCTGTTCGCTTGTAAACGCGCTCGCAACGTTCCAGCTTGCTACCAATCTTTTTCGGGGACGCGAGGGTAATTTCAAACGATTTCCGATCATTTTATTTTACGTCTCTAACGCGGATATAAAAAATGAAATCGTCAAAAACACTGTTGAATCCCCGCTTGTTTATGATATAATTACCTTATATTACATGAATTTTCCTTTTTCATCCAGAAGGACAAGGGCTTGTGGTCAAAGGAGTGAAAGTAATGGCTGATATTAAACTTTTTAACATAGCTGGAACGGTAAAGGAGTATCAAAGTGGAACCGTTACACTTGAAAAAGAGCTTCAGACGGTTATTGAAAACAATATGATGACTTTCTTTGGCGTTACTTTCCTTGCGTCTGAGTATCGTACAACGGATGGGGGCAGAATGGATAGCATTGGGATTGATGAAAATCATTGTCCTGTCATTTTTGAGTATAAACGGTCAATGAAAGAAAACGTAATTAATCAGGGACTGTTTTATTTAAATTGGCTGCTCGATCATAAAGATAGCTTTAAAGTCCTTGTTATTGAAACGCTGGGACTAAAAGCGGCCGAAGTCATCGACTGGACTATGCCACGTGTGATCTGTATAGCGGGAGATTTTACCAGGTATGATGAATCGGCGATTAAACAGATGAACCGTAACATTAGCCTGATCCGGTATAAAAAATTCGGTGAAGACCTATTGATGTTCGAGCAGATCAATGAAAATGTTGCCGCTGCAATTCCAGAAAATGAACCCATTGCATTGAAAGCGAAGTCATCGGATAAAACTTTTGATGAGCAGATGGAAAGTGCGGATAAAGCCATAAAAATCTTATATCAGGATTTATCGAATTACATACTAAGTCTGGGCGATGATATCAGCGAAACCCATTTGAAGCTCTATGCTGCTTTTAAGAAAATCAAAAATGTTGTGACTGTTGTGGCACAAAGGAAAAAACTCATTATCAATCTTCCCTTAGAGGTCAATTCGGTAACCTTTGAAGACGGTTATTCAAGAGATGTTACAAATATTGGGCATTGGGGATGTGGGCCGGTGGAATTGCATTTGCAAAACAATAGGGACTTAGAAAAGGCAAAACCACTGATTGAGCGAGCCTATAATGAAAACTAGTCAAGTAATCAGGAACTAGAAAATAAAAAGAGACCGACTAATTCATCGAATTAGTCGGTCTCTTTTGGCGGAGAGTTAGGGATTTGAACCCTAGGTGCGCTATTAACGCACACACGATTTCCAATCGTGCGCCTTCGACCACTCAGCCAACTCTCCATCGGTATCACCCGCCAACGCAAGGTCGTTCTCCGTTGACGCTAGACCATTATAATGAATGTCTTTCAAAAAATCAAGTCTTTTTTTCGTTTTTTAAAAAATTTTTGTAAGATACCGAAGGTTCCCGTGTATAATGGATGAGAAGGCTCCAGAATTGGGGAAACCCATGCGTGCAAGTATCCCTTATAAAGCGGCATAATAGTGATTTTGTCAAATGATCCCTATACAATATGCGACATTTTATTACCAATTATGCTTGGGTTTTCGTAGATTGACGTAGACAAAAGTATTCCAATCGCGTATAATAGACACAATATGCGGTGTTAGTATAAAAGAGGTGGGGACGGCATTGAAAAAAGTAATTATTATTGGCGCTGGTCCTGCGGGGCTGACTGCCGCCTATGAGCTTCTGCGGCAGTCGGGGGACTTTGAGGTCGTTATTCTGGAAGGCGGCGATGATGTCGGCGGTATATCGAGAACGATCCGCTGGCATGAAAATCGCATGGATATAGGCGGTCATCGGTTCTTTTCCAAGGACGATACGGTCATGGATTGGTGGCGGCAAATAATGCCCATTCAAGGAGCGCCTTCTATCGATGATAAAATCCTGGGCAGGAAAAAGTTATTGGCCGATGCCGGCCCTGACCCGGAGAAGGAAGACCGGGTCATGCTGATTCGGCAGCGGGTATCCCGCATTTATTATCAAAAGCATTTTTTCGATTATCCTATCAGCATGAAACCCCAGACATTTCGGAATATGGGGTTCCGGCAGACAGTCAAAGCTGGCTTCAGCTATCTGCATTCCTTGTTTCGCAAGCTGCCGGAAGATTCCCTGGAGAACTTTTACATAAACCGGTTTGGCCGGGTGCTGTACAGCATGTTTTTCGAAGGATACACGGAAAAGCTGTGGGGACGGCATCCGCGGGATATTTCCGCCGAATGGGGCGCGCAGCGGGTAAAGGGGCTGTCGATTTCCGCGGTCATCAAGGACATGTGTTCGAAAATCCTTCCGAAATCCAAAAATAGACAGGTGGAGACCTCGCTGATTGAGGAATTTATCTATCCCAAATTCGGCCCCGGACAATTGTGGGAAACCGTGGCGGCCGAGATTGAAGACAAGGGCGGCCGCCTGCTGAAGAACTGCCAGGTAACGTCTCTTACCAGGAAAGATAACCGGATTTCCGGCGTCGTCTATGAGCATGACGGAAAGCCGATGGAGATTGAAGGGGACTTCGTCATCTCGTCCATGCCCATCAAAGATTTGGTGGCAGGCTTGGGGGATGCCGTACCGGATACGATTCAGCGCGTTGCCTCCGGGCTGCCTTACCGCGATTTTGTTACAGTGGGCCTTTTGGTTAACAAACTCAATTTGGAGAACAAGACCGCCATCCCCACCTTGGGAAACATTGTTCCCGATTGCTGGATATACGTTCAAGATACCGGCGTAAAGCTGGGGCGTATCCAAATCTTCAATAACTGGTCGCCTTATTTAGTCAAGGATCCGGAGCATACCGTATGGATTGGCTTGGAGTATTTCTGTGAAGAGGGCGACGATTTTTGGCGTATGCCGGAAGAGGTCTGTGTAGCCTTCGCTATCAAAGAACTGATTTCCATGGGGATTCTGACCCAGGCCGAGGATGTGCTTGACTCCCACCGGGAGCGCATCCTCAAAGCCTATCCCGCTTATTTTGATACCTATGCACAGATCGATGAGCTTCGCGACTATCTGGACGGCATCGAAAACTTGTACTGCGTGGGCCGGAATGGACAGCATCGGTACAACAACATGGATCATTCCATGGCAACCTCCTTTGAAGCGGTGCGCTGTATCTTGACGGGCGATAGCTCGCGGCAGAACCTTTGGAATGTCAATACGGAGAAAGCCTATCATGAAGAGAAGTGAAACGGGTAAGCGTCTGCTGACTCTGCCCAATTTGTTGGCCGGTCTGATCATCTTGTTGGGCGTCTCGCTCATCGGCTATTTTATTCTGTTCCCGGCCTGGGGATATTTTCACTCCGACTGCACCGACACCATCCTTTGGGCGCAGGCTGGTTATGACGCCGGCGGTCTTTTTAATGCGGATTTTACATATGCCTGCTTGCTTCCGTTTGGCGGTCAATTGCTGATGCAGCCCTTTATCGGTCTATTTGGTGTGTCGACAACCACCCACGCCATCGGGATGCTGCTGTTTCTAGCGCTGTTTGTGACGGCGGCCGTGTGTTTTTGCCGCTCCATGAAGTGGTCCATGAGCTGGACCGCGATAATGGTGACTGCGTTGTTGCTGCTGTTGTCCTCAAGTGAAAAGCTGCGGGAAATATTTTGGGGGCATATCATTTATTACAGTCTCGGTATCCTGTTTCTCCTGGTGGGACTGGCACTGGCGTTTTCCACCCTAAACGCTATGGAAGCGCCGGGGGGGCTGTTTACCCGGCAGGCGTTGATCCCGGCGGCTTTCAGCCTGCTATGGATGTTCCTCTGTTCGACAAATGGTTTGCAGGC
>CABRLU010000151.1 GCA_902471845.1 uncultured Lachnospiraceae bacterium
GGAGCTGACTGTCACTAATCGGTCGAGGGCATGACCAGATGGCTGGTTGAGAGTAAGAAAAGAAGAGATGGAAGACATTTTCAGTATGTAGTTTTGAAGGCATATGGAGCGAATACATATGTACTCGCTTTTTTATCTTTTTAGGGGAATCATACAATGGCAGTATTGCGGTCTCCAAAACCGTTCATGGGGGTTCGAATCCCTCTTCCCCTGCTTTAAAAAGTCCTGTTTTTCAGGGCTTTTTTCTTTTTGTGTTGCATTATACAAGAGGAATGAATATAGTGAAAATCAGAGAGAGACCAGAAATGGTCTTTTTTAATATACTAATATAGAAGAAAGGGGAAATGATTTTTATGGAACAGATTATGAATTATGTAAAACCGGAATTATTGATTTTAACAGTGGTATTGTATTTTGTAGGAGTTGGTCTGAAAAAGGCTCAGGCGGTGAAGGATAAATATATCCCGATGATCAACGGGGCCATTGGGATTGGATTATGTATGATCTGGGTATTTGCGACATGTTCATGCGGTACGCGGCAGGACGTTGCAATGGCGGCATTTACAGCCATCACACAGGGAATTCTTGTGGCCGGACTGAGCATATATGTGAATCAGGTAATTAAACAGACAAGAAAGGAGGAGTAAGATATGAAAGTAGTAGACGTAAGCACATGGCAAGGGAAGATCAATTGGGATGAAGCAAAAAAACATGTGGATGGCGTTATTATCCGCTGTGGATTCGGTGATGATATCGGAAGCCAGGACGATGAACAATTCCTGAGGAATATTTCGGAATGTGAACGACTTGGAATTCCACACGGTGTTTATCTTTACTCTTATGCAACGAATGAGGTTCATATGCAGTCAGAAGTGAATCATATCCTCCGTCTGATCAAGGGGCGAAAGCTTCAGTTTCCTGTGTATGTCGACCTGGAAGATGAAACGCTTCGTCCGTATTTTAACGCCGACTTGTTTATCAGAATGGGTGATCAGATTGAAAAGGCCGGATATTGGTTCGGAGTATATGCAAATCTGGACTGGTTTAGAAATACTATCAGGAATAGCTTAGACAGATTCACCCGATGGGTAGCTCAGTACAATAATTCTTTTGATAGCTATGGAGATATGTGGCAGTATACAAGTCAGGGTACAGTTCCGGGAATTGGCTCTGGAAATGTTGACATGAATGAATGCTACCGGGATTTTCCGGAAGAGATTACAGGTGGAAAAGTAGAAAAGCCAATCGTAAATAAAAACTTTGATGTTTTTATCAGAGTGAGAACCCAGAGACATGGATGGCTTCCAGAGGTAAAAAATCTGGAAGATTTTGCAGGGTATGAAGATAGTCCGATCACAGATATCACCATTAAGGTTTCTGGCGGCAGTGTAAAATATCGTGTCCATGTTATCGGTGCCGGATGGCTGCCATATGTAACCGGATATAATATCAACGATCATGTAAATGGTTATGGCGGCAATGGTAAACCGATTGATGCCATTGAGGTATATTTTTATACACCAGATGGTTGTGTTCCTAAACGGGCAAAATATCGGGTTGCTCCCTGTGGCGGCTCCTATTATCCATATCAGTATGATAATGAGACTGAAAATGGCCAGGATGGTTATGCCGGAGCATTTGGTGTAAAAATTGGCAAGATTCAATTGTGTATCGAATAAATAAAGTTAATTGTACAGTTCAAAGGCTCTCGGAATTTCGAGGGCCTTATTTTTACAAAGGAAAAGAGGAGCATGAAAGCGCCTCTGTTCTTATTAGACTATTTAAAAAGTGTTTCTACATAGTTTCTCATTTCATCATGAGATTTTACCTGTCTGGCACCTTCGATGACGGAATTTTGCTCAGCCTTTGGCAATTGAGCAAATTGATTTAATATATCGGAGTGGCTGGCCAGTTCCATTGTAAAGCCAATCGGGAGTTCACTATTTTCTATCATTTTAATCACCTCGGATATAGTATGTGGAATTGCTTTACATATATTCGTTAAGATGCTATAATAAATATTCAAGATTTTGCTAAAATGATACGAAAGGGGCGAGTTTTTTGGAAGGTAAGTTTTATACCAGACTTTGGTTTATTTTATGTATGTGTGTATTAATGCCGCCCTTTGGAATTTTTCTGACTTTATTTTTTAAGAATCCGGCAACACCAAAGTGGCGTATAATTACAGTTGTGCTGACATTGATCCATTGGGCCATTTGGCTTTATATTGCGTATTTTAGTCCGATGAAAATTGTTTGATCGGGGAGGCAGCTTTTGTGGAACAGAGTCGGATCGGAGAGATTGAAGAGATTTTAATAAATGCGTTTCCTGCGTTGGAGAGGGAAATCTATGACGGATGGATTTTGAATTTTTCTGGTGGTTATACTTACCGGGCGAATTGTATTTATCCATTTTATCATTCCAGTTATGATTTGAAGGAAAAAGTTATTTATTGTGAGAATCAATATCGGGAATTACTTTTGCCGGCGATTTATAAGATGACAGCGGCTGTTCCAAAGGCATTGGACGAGCTTTTGGAAGCAAGGGGCTATGAAAATGTCAAGTATGTGGATGTACTTTATCGCTCTCTGGAAGACTGGGAGCCGCCAAAGTTGAATTGGCCGAAGGACGATTATGAGATGATTACGATGAGTCAGATGGACGATGAATGGCTGGAAGGAGTAAATCATCTGATTGATATTCCTTATCCATCGATGGAAAAGATTCAAAAGAAGATTTTTCGACGCATTCGTCTTCCGATGGTGTGCGTGCAAATACGTCATCATGGAAAGGTGATCGGTACGGGGCTTGGTGTTCTGGAACGGCATTATATAGGATTATATGCCATTCATGTACACCCGGATTATCGACGGCGCGGATTGGCGTTAAAAATATGCAGCCAGATTATTTCCAGAGGCAAAAAGATGGGTGCAACACAGGCTCATTTGCAGGTGAGACGGGGAAATACGGGAGCTTTTCTAATGTATGAAAAGCTTGGTTTAAGAAAGATTTATACCCAGTGGTTTCGGATGAAATCCTGGCCGGAATCGAAAAAAATATTTGATTAGATTTAAACCAAGAGGGCAGTTCATTACGAACTGCCTTCTTTACTTTTTCCAAACAAAACGAAGATAAATGGCATGAAACATTTTAGTTGGTTACCGAAGAATTCGCTGCCTAATTTTTCATGCGTAAGCTCAGAAACGAAGTTACACCATCCTGAAAGATAGAAAAATACGATATTACTCAATTCACCAGAGGTTATCTGGATGAGGAGAAAGATGAGTTGAATGACCGCCATGAGCAGTGCGGAAAAGAATAAATCTTTTCTTGGTATTTTCCGGAATATGAAAAAACCGGCGATAAGAATTAAAATTAAGTTAATTCCATAAAATATAAGAAAACGAGATGTGTAGACATAAATTCCATTATTGCCTAAATTTTCAGAGGCAAAAAAACGGATTTCCCAGATTAATATCCGACTGGAAATTATGCCTGCGAAAAAGCAAAAAACCGGCACATACCAAAGGGTTTCCTTTTTAATATTCATATCTTTCCCTCCTGTCTGATATAAGTATGTTAATATTATAACATACTTAGAGGGGATTTTAAATTAAAATCAGGAATAATAAATAATTTCTTTTTCATCATGCCGGGTGATCATCCCGCGTTTCAGCAGATAGTCCAAATGAGAAATGGTCTCGCCGATGGCAAACCATTTTTGCTGAATCGGGAATTCTTCCCAGTTTTTACCGCGCATGGACCAGGTCATTCGAGCGCCGATCTGGCAGGCGTTCAGACCCGGTTCTTCCCAGATAATGGAAAGGGTCTGATGGATACGTCGGTCGTGATGTTCTTCAATCTGGCGGATACGTTCATAGACATCCATATCATTTTTTCTGTGGGCAGGAAGCGCAAGCGAAATGTCCAGTGATTTGATTTTTTTCAGGCTTTCCAGATAATTTCCAAGGGAATCTTCGATGCCGCGCCACATAGTGATATTTGGTGTAATATCAAATAAAATATGATCGCCGCAGAATAAAATCTTTTCCTTTTCCATATAGAGACAGGTGTGGCCCGGCGTATGTCCCGGTGTCCAGAGACAGCGGAAAGCATAATCACCGATAGAAAGAATGTCATTGTCAGATACGGTTTCCGCATCAAAGAGATATTCCGGCGCATAGGCCCGGGCCGGGTTGACTTTTCGCTGAAGCTCAATTAAGTCTCTGGAAAGCCCTTCTCTGTAAAATTTCTCTTCCATCCACGGCCAGAAGTTTTCATCGTGCTGTGTTTTCAAATAATCGTAATCGACACTGCTAATAACAATACGTGTCTGATCTGTGGCGATATGATTCGTCAGGCCGATATGATCGGAGTGAAGATGGGTCAGGAAGAGCGTTGTACGGTTCATATCAATGTTAAGTTCTTTTAAACCTTCACTTAAAGCAGCCAGGCATTCCGGCTGGTTAAAGCCCGTGTCAATGACCAGATTTTCTTCC
Organism: uncultured Lachnospiraceae bacterium; assembly: GCA_902471845.1. Classification (GTDB taxonomy): domain Bacteria; phylum Bacillota; class Clostridia; order Lachnospirales; family Lachnospiraceae; genus Frisingicoccus. The sequence continues at coordinate 4,500 of CABRLU010000151.1, forward strand.
GGTGTTTTGACAACATAGCAGTTCAGATTTTTCAGAGGGTTGTTGGGAAGAACAACCGGAATGGTATATATATCCGGATTTTTATGAATTTGTCGAAACATAGGGTGACCTCCTGTAATAATATATATGTATCATAGCATGGTTTTTCAACAGATGGAAGCGTATAGAGGGATGTATTTTTTCTCTATTTTTGCCAAATACTATAACCATAAAGCATAAACAGGAAGGCGGAAAAAGTAATGAATCAGGAAATGGATGAAAAGCTTCGGGAAAATGGGCAGATTGTATTGGAGAATAATAAAGAAGAGAGACATATTCTGCTTTTGTCTATTATTGGGGAGATTGAGGGACATGAGGCGGCTCCAAATCAAAATAAAGCGACAAAATATGATCATGTGTTGCCGAGACTGGCAGCTTTTGAAGATGATGATACACTGGAAGGGCTTCTGGTACTTTTAAATACTCAGGGCGGCGACGTGGACGCGGGTCTTGCCATTGCGGAAATGATTGCAAGCTTAAGCAAGCCGACGGTTTCCCTGGTGCTTGGCGGCTCCCATTCCATTGGTGTGCCTTTGGCAGTAGCCACAGACTATTCCTTTATTGTGGAAACAGGGACATTGTTGATTCATCCGGTACGCATGGGCGGCACAGTGATCGGAGCACCACAGAGTTATGCCTATTTTAAGAGAGTACAGGACCGGATCACCGGATTTATCGCAGAACACAGCGGTACGACTCAGGAAACTCTGGAAGATATGATGATGGATAATACGGAGCTTACCAAAGATTTGGGAACCATTCTTGTGGGGAAAGAAGCAGTGGCAGCCGGTCTCATCAACGAGGTCGGAGGCATTTCACAGGCACTTTCAAAGCTGAAGATTATGATAAAATCCGGGAAATAACAGGAAAATGAGGGGAATTCAGAAATATTTTTCTGAGTTTCCCCAGGTCTTAATAGAAAAATAACTATCATTTTGACAAAGAACATAATATGTAGTATGATAAAAATAAT
>CABRLU010000152.1 GCA_902471845.1 uncultured Lachnospiraceae bacterium
CCGGGCTTTACGCCCAACAAGACTCTCTGCATTGGTTTTTGTCGTTTTCTTATTCAGGTATTTTGTCATTATCGGACGGGTAAATACAAGCATTACCACAGAAACAACGATAAATACAACAATCTGAATCATCAGCGGCACCTGCACAAGGGCCAGAAGAAAAGCTGCCAATGCCCCGACGGCAAACCATATCGTTGTCAGACCAAGGGTCAGTATTTCAATCAGCAGAAGCACACCAAAAGCTCCAAGCCAGAATATCTCACATCCTAAAGTCCCAAACCAGAATATCTCCGACATTTTGTCTCCTCCTCTCTCAGTCTACTGTCATTCGCTGCCGTTTTGCCTCATACATGAGAAGAGCAGCCGCAACACCTGCATTCAGTGATTCCACCTGACCGGCCATTGGAATCCGAATATAGTCTGTTGCCATGTCCGCCAACGCATCACTCAATCCGTTGGCTTCATTTCCTATCATAAAGCAGGTATCCGTAAGATAATCCTGCTCATAATAACTTTTTTCACCTTTTAAATGGGCTGCATATACGCGAGTCCCTGATTCCTTCAGCCGCGAAACAACCACTTCCAGATCTTCTGCCACGGCTACCGGAACCCGATAGATTGACCCCATCGTTGAACGAATCACTTTCGGCATATAAGGGTCTACAGACGTCCGGTTCAGAATAATACCGTCAATCCCGGCGCCTTCTCCGGTCCGGAGTATGGTCCCCAGATTGCCAGGGTCCTGAAGGGATTCCAGTATGAGAATCATTCTTTTACCGCCGGATTTCTGCAAGGCCAGCTGCTGCCAGTCGAAAGAAACCATGGATACAACCGCCATCACTCCCTGGGGTGTCATCGTATCCGAAGTTTCCTTGAATACCTTATCACTCAAAACTTCCAAAAAGCACCCCGAAGCTGCCGCTTTTTTTTCGACGGCCTGCCTCTGTTCTTCGCCCCTTGAAAAATTCTCCGACATGTAGATAGCCTTCAGCCGCTCCGTCGGAGCCTCCAGCACCATCTTCAAACCTTCCACAACAAAACACTGCTGTTCTCTTCGCGCCTTCCCCTTTTTCTGAAGCTGTATCAGATTCTTTATCCGGGGATTTGATATACTTGTTATCATCTATACCTCGACTCCAATTTTCGCCAGATCAACGTTCTTTCCAACAATGACCAGCGTCATCTCTTTTTCCATAGGATTTTCCGGGTTCAGATTCACCTTCAGGTTATCTCCCCGTTTAACACCGATGATATTTAATCCATAAGAGCCACGGACATCCAGCTCCCGAAGGCTTTTTCCAATCCAGGCTTCCGGCACCGGCATCTCAACCATACTGAATTCTTTGGACAGTTCGACCAGATCGACGAATTCACCGCCCATCAGATTCCGTGCCAGCCGTGTCCCCATCTCTGCCTCCGGAAAAACAATCTTATCGGCTCCGACTTTCTCCAGAATATGCTTGTGGATTTCGTTTTCTGCCTTAGCCACGACAAATCGGACCCCTTTTTCCTTTGTCAGGATCGTCGCCATAATACTGGCCTGCATATTAGTTGACACACCGATGATTACACAATCCAGATTACTAATACCGAGATTATCCAGCACATCCGGTTCGGTCACATCCGCCACTACCGCACAGGTCACTGTTTCCGCAGCCGCATCCACCCGGTCCGGGTCCATATCCACCGCAATGACTGAATTACCGCTCTCAGCCAGGGCTACAGCAACTGCCATACCAAACTTTCCCAGGCCGAATACACCATACTCTTTTTTTCTCATATCATTAACCTTTCATTACTTAATAGTATATCATGATTTCCGAATTCATGAAATACCCACACGAATATCTATACAAAAACTTTGCCATCCGGCAGCCGCCGGTGAATTTTTTTCTTATTTCCATTTACATTCAGAATGACCGCCATAGTGATCGGACCCAGACGTCCGAAATACATACTGGCAATCAATACCAGTTTCCCGGCCACAGACAGTCCCTCCGTAATTCCCATCGTAAGTCCCACGGTACCCAGTGCAGAAAAGGTCTCATACATCACTTCAATAAATGGAATATCCGATTCCAGGCAGCACAGAGCAAAGGTACTTATAACCAGGAAAAATACCTGGAGCAATATGACACAGGTCCCCTTCATAACCGTGTTCATGCGGACTCTTCGATGCCCCAGTTCCACATCTTCCCGGCCGACAATCGTTGCGATAACGGCAAAGGCCAGAAGCGTGATCGTCACCGTTTTTACGCCGCCGGCCGTACCTCCCGGTGAACCTCCGATGAACATCAGAACACAGCCAAGCAGTAAGCTTCCTGTACTCAGTTTCCCCTGGTCCATACTGGCAAATCCCGCTGTACGCAGAGTCACTGACTGAAACATGCTGGCCCATATCTTTCCTCCAAAACTCAGATTCCCCATCGTTTCCGGATTATTAGACTCAAGCAGGAAAAACATCAATGCTCCGCCGAAAATCAGGACCGCCGTGACACAGAGCACCAGCTTACTGTGAAGACTCAGTTTCCGAACGGACTGGCGCAGACTCATTCTCTCTCTGCAGACTCTGCGCAGGACCGCCGCCAAATCCCACCATACGAAAAAACCAAGACCACCGATAATGATCAGTCCCATCGTTACCAGATTCATAAGCGGATGAGTAACGTATGGCATCATACTGTCCGCCCCCATTAAATCCATTCCTGCATTACAAAAGGCTGACACCGCCGTAAACACAGAAACCCATATGCCCTTTGCCATACCGTATCGCGGAATATATACGACCATATAAAGCAGAGCGCCGATACCTTCCACAACCAGCGTCCCGCAGATCATCTTACGAACCATACGCACCATACCGGTCAATGTATCAAAGCCGTAGGCTTCCTGAATAAGCATCCTCTGTTTTAATTGAATCCGCTTTCCGGCAATCATCAGTAAGAGGGTGGTAAAGGACACAACCCCCAGACCGCCCATCTGAATCATAAGCAGGATGACTACCTGCCCAAAAAGGCTCCAGTGTTCACCTGTCACCACGGTAACAAGCCCGGTCACACAGGAAGAAGTGGTCGCCGTAAACAACGCATCGATATAGGGCGTCGCCGTCCCGTCGGCTGAAGCGATTGGAAGAGACAATAAAATGGAGCCGGCCAGAATCAGGATGGCAAAACCCAGTCCGATAATCTGGGTTGTTTTTAATTCGAAGCTCTTTTTCTTACTTTTCAAGTCCAAACCTCCCAATTATTTAAGGATAGCGCAGCTTCCAATCGGAAACTACGCTATGTGTACTGCATATATTCTTTCCATTCGGGCATACCGTATCTCATGCCCTTCGGGTGGGGCGCGCTCCGTCAGGCTACGCGCGACAATGTCTTCTTTATCTCGCCAGAATACGAGATACCGTTAATTGGAATGGGTCCAGCTCTTTTTTCATATCCAGAGCTTCGTCGATATCATAATCTACAAATTCGCCATGCTTATAGGCCACTACCCGGTTTGATTTTCCGGAGACAAGGGCATTGACTGCATAAGCCCCCATAATAGAAGCATACACTCGATCCTTGGCCGTCGGATTGCCGCCCCGCTGCAGATGGCCGAGAATGGTTGCACGGGTCTCAATCCCTGTCGCTGCTTCAATACGTCGGGCCATACTTGTGGAATGGCCGATACCTTCCGCATTAATGATAATATGATGGGTCTTACCTATCTTACGGCTTTTTATAATATGATCCACCAAAATCTGCTCATCATAATTATAATTTTCCGGCAGCAGAATGTCCTCCGCGCCATTGGCAATACCGCACCACAGAGCAATATATCCGGCATTTCTTCCCATAACCTCGATAATACTGCATCGCTCATGGGATGTTGATGTATCTCTTACCTTATCGATGGCTTCCATGGCCGTATTCACCGCCGTATCAAAGCCAATGGTATAATCGGTACAGGAAATATCCAGGTCGATGGTCCCCGGAACGCCAATGGTATTAATTCCAAAGGACGCCAGCTTCTGCGCTCCCCGGAAAGAACCGTCTCCACCGATGACAACGATACCATCAATGCCATGCTTCCGGCAGATTTCCGCACCCTTTTTCTGCCCTGCTTCCGTACGGAATTCCTCACATCGTGCCGTATATAAAAATGTGCCGCCCCGGTTCAGAATATCTGAAACACTGCCGGCGCCCAAATCTATGATTTCTTCCTCCAAAAGGCCCGCATATCCCTTCTGGATTCCTTTCACTTTACATCCTGCTGTCACCGCAGTACGGACAACCGCACGCACAGCCGCATTCATTCCCGGCGCATCGCCGCCGCTGGTAAGTACGCCGATTGTTTTTATCTCTTTACTCATGTCATGACCTCCATCCTTGCGAACTGACAACGATTTTATCTTGATATTTTAATACAGATTCCCTACCTTTTCAAGACGGATTGTTGAAGTTTTACATTTTCCTCCCCAAAGGCTCTTCGAAGCATCCCAACGACCCGCTCATCTCCCTGTACTGCATAGCGGTTTCCCAGACGTTTCACTGCTTTTTCCCTGGCGCAGAAAATAACGATCCGGTCGTTTCCGCTCTCCGGCTCCAGCATACCATACAATTCCTGTTCACGCTGCATATAGGCTTCTTTATTGTCAAATTTTATCCATATTTCTTTTGGAATCTCATCAAATGGAATGATTTTCTCACAGATCAGTTTCGCCTGCTGATCTTCCGAAGCGGAAACCCGCCCCCGGATATAAACCTTCTGATCTTCCTCCAGATATTTCTGATGCCGTTCATAATCATTCGGGAAGATAAGAACCTCTACGGTTCCGACCAGATCTTCCAGGGAAATAAAAGCCATCAGCTTATTATTTTTCGTCACCTTGACTGTCTTTGAGGTAATCATACCGCCGATAATGACATTTTGATTATCTCTCACCCGGCTTTCTCCTGTCTCATCATCCACATAAAAATCCGTAGTAACTGCCGTCACATTCTTCATCAGAAACTTTGCATATTCCTCCAGCGGATGACCGCTGATGTAAACGCCGAGCACTTCTTTTTCAAAAGCCAGCTTCAATTCTTTATCATATTCACCGACATTTGGATAATGCACATCAAATTCGGCTTTTTCTTCGTCAGATACAAAATCAAACAGAGTCATCTGCCCGGTCATCGACTTCTTTCGCTCCTGATTAACCTGATCCATCACCTGAACATAAACCATCATGAGCTGACGCCGGGTCGCATGAAGTCCATCCATGGCGCCGGATTTGATGAAGCTTTCTACCGTCCGCTTATTTACCTCTTTGCCGGACAGCCGCTCGATAAAATCTTTCAGGCTGATAAAAGGACCATGTTCCTGCCGTTCATTGACAATGTTATCAATAACGGAACGCCCCACACTTTTAATGGCCGATAAGGCATAACGGATATTGCCTCCGGACACGGAAAAATCTCTCTCACCCTCATTAATATCCGGCGGCAAAATCTTAATGTCCATCTTCCGGCATTCCATAATGTA
>CABRLU010000153.1 GCA_902471845.1 uncultured Lachnospiraceae bacterium
AGGCAGCAGCGAGAAGCACGCTGCTGTCCACACCGCCGGAGAAGGCCATGCAGATTCCCTCATCCGCGTGGGGAATAAAGTAATCAATCAAAGATTTCATTTATTTTCTCCTTCAGGAAGGGCTTTTTTACAGTCAATGGCCTTACGTTCGGCCATGGCATTGGCGTAGCCGCCGGAGAGGTCATAGGCGATGGCTTTAATTACAGCGTAGACCTCAGGGAAGCTGAGATGATTTTTTTCAGCGATTGCCGCCACGTCGTCATTTTCCGGATAGGCATAGATATGGCCCTTCCAGGTGGTATATTTGACGTGAGCCTTGCCCCAAGGCGTGTCGACAGCGCGGATTTCACGAGGAAGAATCGTGCGGTCTATCGGATATTTACGCAGGCCGATGGTTGTTGTATGAGTGAAGATAACATCCTCCATTTTTGCGACTAAGGATTCGCGGCAGAGGACCGTCAGCATGGTTCCTGGACGGTTTTTCTTCATATATATTGGTGTTGTATAAACATCCTGAGCGCCGGCTTCAAATAACTGGTTGAAAGCAAAGGCAATGGCTTCACCGGTGCAGTCATCCAGATTGGTCTCTATCTTCCAGATGGGTTCCAGATCCACCTCACGTTTTGGGAAATCTATGGATTTTTCCTTTGGTTTGAAGGCAGCCGGCCGTTTTTCCGTATTCAGAGCAATCTCAAAACCGGCGGATGAGGCTGTTTCCGGAGTGTCATTGTCCGGCTTTTTATCCAGGTCTTCAATGAGCATTGCCCGAAGAATACTTGCCTTTTCGTATTCCCGTTTGCCTGCACCGATACCGGTTTTAAGAATCCGGAAATGCTCCGGAAGCCGGCGGTCGGTTCTGAGAGCGGCGGCGATGGCAGCTCCGGTCGGTGTGACAAATTCACCATGGATGTCCATTATATGCATCGGAAGTTCATAAGCGGAGATAATATTCGCAACAGCCGGTACAGGAATCGGAAGAATGCCGTGCTGGCAGCGAATCGTCCCCTGCCCTTCGTAGAGTTCGGAAACGATAACATTTTTTATTTCCAGAGCGTCCAGGCAGACAGCCAGTGCGGCAATATCCACGATGGAGTCTACGGCGCCGACTTCATGGAAATGGACTTCGTTCAGCGGTTTGTTATGTGCTTTGGCTTCGGCTTCGGCAATGACCTGGAAAATCTTTAAGGCTGTGACCTTTGCCTGGCGGCTGAGCCCGCTGCTATTGATAATGGCCTGAATACTTTCCAGATTCCGATGTTCGTGGGAATGGTCATGTCCGTGTTCATGCTCATGTTCATGTGTATGTGCATGTCCGTGTCCGTGTGTGTGTTCATGCTCGTGATGACCGGTACCATGAAGATATTCCATATCATGGTCGTGATTTTCATGGGCTTTGTCCAGGATGACATTAAAATCGCAGGCATCAATACCGGATTTATTTACCCGGGATATTTTTACTTCATAGCCTTTAAGATTCAGGCTGTTTAAAGCCTTTAAAAGATGGGAATGGTCGACGCCAAGGTCAATCAGAGCGGCAACTGCCATATCGCCGCTGATGCCGGCGAAGCATTCCAGATATAGAGTTTTGTTACGCATAATAATTACCCCTTTGCTGCTAATATATACCCATTCGGGCATCCCGTAAATCATGCCCTTCGGGCGGGCGCGCTTCGACAGGCTGCGCGCGACAAGGTATGGTTAGATATTAACATAAAATCGGATGAAGGGCAACTTAACAGCCGACGGCGGTGGCTGCCAAAAGAGCGGAAGGATTTGACAGGGGATGGCATATCACGGTAGAATATATTTAAGTTTTTGTCAAAGGGCAGACGGACAGAAGGTCCGGGCCAGTGCAAGGGAGTAGAAGAACATGGAAAATAAGACAACATATTCATTTGAAGATTTTGAAAATATTATTGCCCGGCTGCGGGCGAAGGACGGGTGTCCATGGGATCAGGTACAGACCCATGAGAGCCTGAGAGACGGCATGCTCGAGGAAGCCTATGAAGTGGTGGAAGGGATTGATATTTATCAGGCTACGGGGGATGACCACAATCTCTGTGAAGAACTGGGAGATGTGCTGCTTCAGATTGTTATGCATGCGCGAATCGCCGAAGAGGAAGGACGATTCACCATGGCGGATGTCATTCAGGGCATTTCAGAGAAAATGATTCACCGCCATCCGCATGTTTTCGGCACGGCTAAAGCAGATACACCGGAACAGGTTTTGGATAACTGGGAAGCCATCAAGCAGAAAGAGAAGGATGAACAGACGATCACCGAGGGAATGCGGCGGGTAGCCAAGGCGCTTCCGGCCAATATTCGCGCGGCCAAAGTTCAGAAAAAGGCGGCCAAGGTGGGATTTGATTTTGAAGATTATCGCCAGACGGCAGCCAAAATTGAAGAGGAACTTCAGGAGGTGCTGGACGCCGCAGAAAAAGGCCAGCCGGAGGCCGTCTTTGAAGAATTTGGAGATTTAATGTTTTCGGCAGTTAATTTGTCCCGCTTTTTAGACGTAAATGCTGAAAATGCCTTGACAAATGCAACGGAAAAGTTTATAAATAGATTTGAATATATTGAGGGAACTGCTGAAAAGCGGGGGTTAAAGCTCAAACATATGACTATCGGTGAGATGGATGAATTGTGGAATGAAATTAAACATTTAAAAGATAGTGATATTTAAGAAAAGGAAATTTAAGGAGGAGTATTAAGAATGAACAAAACAGAATTAATCACAGCAATCGCAGAACAGGCAGAATTATCCAAGAAAGATGCTGAAAAAGCTTTAAAAGCTTTTGTAGATATTGTGGGAGAAGAACTTAAAAAAGGTGAAAAAGTCCAGATGGTTGGTTTCGGAACATTTGAAGTCAGCGAAAGACCTGCAAGAGAAGGAAGAAATCCACAGACAGGTGCATCTATGGTTATCGAAGCTTCCAAGGCTCCGAAGTTCAAAGCTGGTAAAGCTTTAAAGGACCTTGTAAATAATAAATAATCCGATGCGGCTGGATAAATTTTTAAAAGTATCCCGTTTGATTAAACGGCGGACAGTAGCAAATGAAGCCTGTGATGCAGGGCGTGTGTCAGTCAATGGCAAGGTTGCCAAAGCCGGGGTTGCAGTGAAAGCGGGAGATATTATCGAGATTGGTTTCGGAACCCGGAACGTGAAGGTCGAAGTGCTTGATGTGGCGGAGACGGTGCGTAAGGAGGAAGCCAAAGAACTGTTCAGGTATTTATAAGAATATTCTGTAGAGCCTTTCCATATATTTAGATTAACTTAACGTAATCTGAGTATGTGGGGAGGTTTTTTTATGGATGAAAGACTCGGGGGAAAGAATCATAAGCTGTCCCTGTTCAACCGGAGTAATGCCCAGATGACCGGTGTGCTGGATGTGCTTTCTTTTGATACGAACGAGATTGTCATGGACACAGAAGAGGGCCTCTTAATGATTCGGGGTGAAGACCTTCATGTGAATCACCTGACGCTGGAAAAGGGCGAGGTGCATATTGACGGACATGTGGACAGTCTGATTTATTCAAATAGTCAGAAACTTCCGAAGAATCCTGAAAAGGGCTTTGGACGTTTATTCCGTTAGCCGATGAGCGCGGAGGTTCAGAGCCAGTTTTATCTGTTTTTCCTGGCTGTTTTCTGGGGGATAGGCATGTGTCTTATATATGATGGACTCCGGATTCTGCGGCGGCTTGTCCGCCATTCACTGTTTTGGGTGAATGCGGAGGACATTCTGTATTGGACGGCAATGACTGCTGTTCTGTTTTATCTTTTATTCACATATAACCGGGGAGAGATTCGGAGTTTTACCATCGCCGGTCTGCTGGCTGGAAGTTTTTTTTATCTCAAAACTATAAGTCCTGTATATATATCGCTGATTTGTTGGATTTTGAAGCCGTTTTTTCGGTTGTTTTCCGGAATTTTGTCTCTTTTAAGGAAATTCCGAAAGAATTCGGAGAATAACCATTGAAAAATTTTGTGGAAACAGGTACAATGTTAAGCGTAAATGGTGTGAATCATTGACTATCAAAGTTTCAGGTGAAGAGATATGGCGAATAAAACAGCAAAACGAAGAACACAGCGGCGCAACCGGAGCGGAATGGCGATCATCGCCTGCGTTGTCCTCATTTTATGTGTTGTTCTTATGTATAATAGTGTGAAATTGAATGATAAATTAGATGGATATAAAGCCTCCGTGGCCGAACTTCAGTCCCAGATTGAAGATCAGACAGAGATGAAGGCTGCCCTGGAGAATAAACAAAATTATATGAATTCGGATGAATATTATAAAGAGCTGGCACGGGAAAAGCTTGGGCTGGCCGGTCCGGATGATATTATTTTTAAGAAGAGCGGCGAGTAGGCCGGCGGCGAATGTCGATGGATTGTGGGCAATAAGCATGTCCTCCCAACATAGGATGTTAATGTCTAAAGACAGGCACTTGTGGGAGGGATAAAAATGAAACGAATCCATATTCGGCAATGGATGGTCATACTGCTGAGTGGTTTTCTACAGCAGCCGATATCCGGGATGATGAATCCGTTCGGAATCGCCTATTTCGGTGCGGTGTACATGTGGCCGGAGCACCGCAGTCTGTTACCTGTAATATCGCTTATAGGTATGGCGGCGGGAATTCCGCAGAACATGCTGCTAAAATATTTGGGCATATTAATTGGCATTATGCTCATAACTTATATACTGGAATGGAAAAAGGCTTGGGTCAGCCAGCAGGAGATGCTACTGATGTTAAGTCTTTTAATTTTATCTGCAGATGTGGGGTATGGACTGGCACGGGAGGGGCTCACCCTCACAGCGGCAGGGCACCAATTGCGGCTTGGTGCTATTGAAGCTGTTTTCGGTGCCCTTGGTTTTGCGCTCTTTTATTCTGTGATGAAGGTTTTCTTAAAAGAAACGGTCAGGGAAGAACCCGTCGAAGAAGCAAGCGAAGAAAATTTTATTCGATGCCGGTTGGGAGATATGGCGTCATCTTTTCGGAAGCTGTCGCATATGCTGACTAATGAGATTCCCGAAAAGGAAGGACTCTCGGAGGGCGAGGTGGCACAGGCTTTTTCAGAACTGACAGAAAATATGTGTGCATCCTGCGGTCGGCGGACACATTGTTGGGAAAAAGAATATTACGATACATGCCACTCGGCCTATAATCTGCTTCATATATTTTCGGAACACGGACAGGTGGAACGAAAACAGGTACCGGCAAGTTTCCGGCGCCGATGCATAAATATCGACGGTTTTCTGAAAGAGACGAACCGGGTCATGCAGATGGCCAATATGAATCTGAGGTGGCAGAATCGAATCAATGAAAATCGTCTGGCCTTTGCCGGTCAGATGGGTGAGATTGCGGAAATTATGGACGACCTTTCCCTGGAG
>CABRLU010000154.1 GCA_902471845.1 uncultured Lachnospiraceae bacterium
TGGATGATGAATCATCCGTTGTCGCCGAGGGAACTGATGGCGGCGGAGCGGATTTTTACTCTGGATGATCATTCTTTCTGGCAGGGTCAGGAGGATACGCCGGAGGGGAAACAGAGACAGCAGGAAAATGATAATAAATGGAAGGATATCAGTGAAAAGATGAAAACCAACCTTTCCACCTTTTCAAAAAGTATGGGTGAGAAGGCCGGAGATCTGCTCCTTCAAATGGAGATCAGCCTGCATGAAACCTATGATTACCGGAAGTTTTTAAAAAAGTTTACGGTGATGAATGAGGAAATTAAGCTGGATTTGGACAGCTTTGATTATATATTTTATACCTACGGTCTGAATACCTATGGCAATGTGCCATTGGTAGAGCCGCTGGAATATAAGGAATCGGAAAAAATACAGGAGCTGGCCATTATTGTGGATACATCCGAATCCTGCGGTGATGAAATACTGAAACGGTTTTTTCATGAAACATTTCAGATTCTTCACAGTATGGACAGTTTCTTTAAAAATATGAATCTGCATATTATCCAGTGTGATGCGAAGGTACAGATGGATATGAAGATTCAAAACGAAGAAGAACTGAAAGAATGTATGAAGCATCTTGTCATTCGGGGCCGGGGCGGAACGAATTTTAAAGCAGGTATTTCCTACGTGGAAAAGCTTGTACAGGATGGCGAGTTCCGGAATCTGAAAGGGGTTCTTTATTTTACCGACGGTTACGGTGAGTTCCCGGCAAAGAAACCGGGGTTTGAGACCGCATTTATATTTGTCAAAGAAGACTACACGGATATCAAGGTTCCGGCCTGGGCGATGAAGGTGATCCTTGAACCGGACGATATATTAACATGGAGTGAGTAAAATGAATATTAAAGAAGCAAAAGAAGAGATTATTCATACAGTGAAGGCCTACACGGCGAAGGATGAATTCGGAAACTATATGATTGGAACGACCCACCAGCGTCCGGTGCTTTTGATCGGACCGCCGGGAATCGGAAAGACAGCTATTATGGAGCAGGTGGCCAGAGAATGCGGCATTGGTCTGGTGGCCTATACGATTACCCATCATACCCGCCAGTCGGCCATCGGTCTGCCGATTATTGAACATAAGGATTTCGGGGGAAAAGAGTATCCGGTTACCGAATATACGATGAGTGAGATCATTGGCTCTGTTTATAATCAGATGGAACGCACCGGCTTAAAAGAAGGTATTTTATTTATTGATGAGATTAACTGTGTTTCTGAGACACTGGCGCCGACCATGCTTCAGTTTTTGCAGGGAAAGACCTTCGGTAATCATAAAGTGCCGGATGGATGGATTATCGTGGCTGCGGGAAATCCACCAGAATATAACAAGTCGGTTAAAGAATTTGATATTGTTACCCTGGACCGTGTCAAACGGATCGATGTGACGGAGAATCTTCCGGTCTGGAAGGAATATGCCTATAAAGCCGGCATTCATGGAAGTATTATTTCCTATCTGGATGTAAAGAAAGAAAACTTTTATACGGTTGAAACGACAGTGGAGGGCAAACGTTTTGTGACAGCCCGTGGATGGGAGGATTTATCCCAGATGATTCGTGCCTATGAAAAACTGGATATCCCGGTAACGGAAGGGGTCATTGGACAGTATTTACAGCATCCTCAGATTGCCAAGGAATTTTCGGCTTATATGGATCTTTATAAAAAATATGCAGCCGATTATAATGTGGAAGATATTTTACATGGAAAAATTCATCCGGGAGCTGAGGAACGGATTTCTTCGGCGCCGTTTGATGAGAAACTGAGTGTCCTGGGACTTCTTGTCAGCGCTTTGAGCGATGGCGCCAAGGACTGCTATGAATGGGATATCTATGTGGAACGGCTCTTTGCTGTCTTGAAATTTGTCAAAAGCCAGCCGGATTTACTGGAAGGACTTTCAGAAGCTTCCCGTCAGGAAAAGGATAAGTGGGAAAAGAGTGAGCATGGAAAAACGATGGAAAAAACAGAGATTCGTGTTGCCATTCGTTTGATGAACACATTGGAGGACTATCTCAAAGCAGTTCAGGAAGGCGCAGATTTTGAGGCCATTAAAGATAAATTTAATGAAGCAGTTGCCGGACGTCAGTCCATGCTGGAACAGTGGAAGGCTGCTTTTGATAATTCTTTTGCTTTTGTGGAAAGTGCTTTTGGCGAAAGCCAGGAGATGGTTGTCTTTATCACTGAACTGAATTCAAGCCATTATGCCCTCTGGTTTATCGGTGAAAATGGCTGTGAGAAATATTATCAGTACAATCAGGGACTGCTGCTCGGAGAACGCCAGAGTGCGATCATGGCCGACATTCAGGGAATAGAAAAAGAACTTTCGTTTTTAGGTTAGTAGGAGGAATGTACAAATGAAGGAAAATGCGTGGAATACATACACAGATGAAGATTTAGAGATGATGGACGCACTGATTCAGGGATATAAATTTTTCCTGGATAATGGAAAGACGGAAAGAGAATGTGTACGTCAGATGATCTCGACGGCCAGACAGTGCGGTTACGTGTCCATGGAAGATGTTCTTCGTGGCCTTTATGTGCTGAAACCGGGAAGCAAGGTTTATGCTCAGACTAAGGGAAAGGCTGTCATGTTTATTAACATTGGACTTTTTCCGATGGAAGAAGGTTTAAATATCCTCGGCGCTCATATTGATTCACCGCGCCTGGATCTGAAACAGAATCCGCTTTACGAGGATACAGAGCTGGCTTATATGGATACCCATTATTATGGCGGCATTAAAAAATATCAGTGGGTGACATTGCCGCTGGCGCTTCATGGCACCATTGTTAAAAAGGATGGAAGTCACGTGGAAATCAATATTGGCGAAGATGAAAATGACCCGGTATTTGGAGTGACAGACCTCCTTGTCCATTTGTCAGCCAAACAGCTTGAGAAAAAAGGTGCTGTTGTTGTGGAAGGGGAAAATCTGGACATTCTTGTGGGAAGCCGTCCGCTTAAAGATTCGGATACAAAGGATACGGTCAAAGCCAATATTTTGAAACTCCTGAAAGATAAATACGATATTGAAGAAGAAGATTTCATCTCCGGTGAAATCGAAGTCGTGCCGGCCGGAAAGTCCAGAGATTTCGGTCTGGACCGGAGCATGGTCATGGGTTACGGACAGGACGATCGGGTATGTGCCTATACATCTTTGATGGCTATGCTGTCAGTGGATGAAGTCATGCGGACCAGTGTTGCTATTTTTGTTGATAAAGAGGAAATCGGCAGTGTGGGCGCTTCCAGTATGGGTTCCAGATTCTTTGAGAATACCATCGCCGAAGTTCTCAATTCTATGGGTAAATTAAACGACATCACCCTTCGACGGACCTTATCCCGTTCAAAAATGCTGTCCTCTGACGTGAGTGCGGCCTATGATCCGGCCTATTCTTCCGTATTTGAGAAAAATAATACGGCTTACTTTGGACACGGCGTTGTATTTAATAAATATACCGGTGCCCGTGGAAAGTCCGGTTCCAACGATGCCGGAGCTGAATATGTTGCCCGTATCCGCCGGATTATGGATGAGGGCAAAGTGTCTTATCAGATGGCTGAGATGGGCCGGGTAGACGCTGGCGGGGGTAATACCATCGCCTGGATTCCGGCAGCTTACGACATGGATGTCATCGACTGCGGCGTTCCTGTACTCAGCATGCATGCCCCATGGGAAGTGACAAGCAAGGCAGACGTTTACGAAGCTGAAAAATGCTATGAAACCTTTTTGAAAACAAAAGACTGGATTTAAATCTTGATAAACCAAATCTGGTGTGTTACACTAAGAAATGGTAATTCCGTCATTCTCAGACGGAATTTTTTTACAAGGTGTTTTTAAAACTGGAAAGGTAGTGACTATAGTGACTAAGATTGATATTATTTCTGGATTTTTAGGTGCTGGAAAAACCACGTTGATCAAAAAGCTTTTATCAGAAGCTTTTCAGGATGAAAAAGTAGTTCTTATTGAGAATGAATTTGGTGAAATCGGCATTGACGGCGGATTTTTAAAGGATGCTGGTGTGGAGATCACTGAAATGAATTCCGGCTGTATCTGCTGTTCACTGGTCGGCGACTTTGGTACGGCACTGGAAAAGGTTATTCACGATTATGCACCGGACCGGGTAATCATTGAACCGTCAGGCGTAGGAAAATTGTCGGATGTTATCCGGGCGGTAGAAGGTGTCGGGGAAAAAGTAGATATTACGTTAAACAGCTATACGGCTGTTGTTGATGGACAGAAATGTAAGATGTATATGAAGAATTTCGGTGAGTTCTTTAACAACCAGATTGAACATGCAAAGACCATCGTGTTGAGCCGTACTCAGAAGATGTCTGAGGATAAATTGGCAAAGTGTCTTGAAATGATTAAAGAGCATAATCCAAAAGCGACGATTGTCACAACGGCCTGGGATGATATTGACGGTAC
Source organism: uncultured Lachnospiraceae bacterium (assembly GCA_902471845.1). Classification (GTDB taxonomy): domain Bacteria; phylum Bacillota; class Clostridia; order Lachnospirales; family Lachnospiraceae; genus Frisingicoccus. Next base: position 4,449 of record CABRLU010000154.1, read on the forward strand.
AAAGATTTTGGATGCCATGGAAAGAGAAAATGATTTTGTTTTGAAACTTCTTGAAGAAGAACATGAACATCATCACCATGACCACGACCACGAACATGAGCATCATCATGAGCATGATCACGAACATGAACATCACCACCATGAGCATGAACATGAGCATCATCACGACCACCATCATGATCATGGCCCGGACTGCACCTGCGGCTGTCATGATCACGACCATGAGCATGGACATCACCATGCAGATGACGTATTCACAAGTTGGGGTCAGGAGACGGCAAAGAAATATGACCGTGACCAGATGCAGATGACTTTGGATGTGCTGGCTCATTCGGAAGATTATGGTATGATTTTGAGAGCGAAGGGTATGGTTCCGGATACAAAGGGCGGCTGGATTTATTTTGACCTTGTTCCTGGTGAGTTTGAACTGCGAGACGGCGAACCGGATGTTACCGGACGTCTTTGTGTGATCGGTTCAGAATTAAAGGAAGACAAGCTGGCAGAATTATTCGGTCTGAATTAGAACGGAGGAAAGATAAATGCAGGTTCCTGTTTATTTAATTACCGGTTTTCTGGAGAGCGGCAAGACAACCTTCATTGAACAGGTTATTTTGGAAGGAAATTTTGTTGAAGATGAAAAAACCCTGCTGATCCTCACAGAGGAAGGTGAAGCGGAAATCGAACCGGAGCTGCTTAAGCAGTACAATGTGGATGTAGTGACCGTAGAGGATAAAGAGGAGTTCACCCTGGATTTCCTTAAAAAATGCCGTCGGGAACACCGTCCGCAGCAGGTTATTATTGAATATAACGGCATGTGGCCGGTCAGTGAGTTTATCCGCATGCAGCTTCC
>CABRLU010000155.1 GCA_902471845.1 uncultured Lachnospiraceae bacterium
GCTTTGCCTCCGAGTCCTTGCTTTCCGCCCAGTCCCTGGGTCGAAACAACCGGTTTTGCCTGATCGACCAGGGCTTCCATTGCAGGAATATAACCGATAACATTTTCTGCCAGCCAATCCATCGTTACGATTTCTTCCGGCGAAAATGCCCGGTCCATATCCATCTGAACAACGCCTTCCTGAGAATATAATACCCCGGCAAAAGGATTGAAACCGCCGGAAGAGATGGTATTTTTAAGCAAGTCTATAAGACGGGCCGTACCAATCGGCAGATGCTTGGAGCAGATCACCTCGATGGCCCCCGCAGACATTCCCCACCAGTAATTTAAACCGCGGGTCTCATCGGATATTTCGTCATCTTTCCAGGAGCCTTTCATCAGCTTGCGAATCATCTGTTCATAAAACTTTCCCCAATGCCAGACAGGCATCGCCAGATTCACCGGATAATCTCCGCCATCCCAGTATAATCCAAAATGTCTTGAAGCCAGCTTCGGCGTGATCATGTCCTGACCTGAAATATAAGTAATTTCATGACTCCTGAAGGTTTCAAAAGGATCATGGCCCTTTAAAGTAGTCCATTCCAGATATATCTTGGCCCGGGGATTTACCATCTTCGCCCCAAGAGCAAATGCATTGATATTGGCTGTCATCCCATAGATCGGATAATCGGCCAGATAACCAATCTTATCATTTTCTGTCATGGCTCCGGCGATGGCTCCCATCAAAAACTTGGCTTCATACATCCGCGCATAATAAGTTCGAATGTATTTATGGGATGTATTCAGTGAACAATTGAGTATTTTCACTTCCGGATGTTCGATGGCCGACTTCAGGCTGCCCTTTAAAAGAGGCGGTGAAGTTGTAAAAATCAAATTATTACCGTCGGCAATACTCTGCTCGATCAGCTGACTGATATTTTCTTCTGTCGCCCCGTCATAACAGGATGTATGAATCTCATCGGCAAAGGTCTTCTGCAGATGAAGCCTTCCCAACTCATGGGCATAGGTCCAGGCCGATGTTTCTGCCGTTTTTTCATGAATAAAAGCAATCTTTAACGCAGAAGCACTGATTGGAAGAATGTGTGCCAGGATATTTATTTTTTTCCCGACTTTTTCTTCCGGCGACATACTGAGTTCCGGAACACTTCCTTCCCGCAGCTTCAATTCCTCCCGGGATTTCTGAATCTTTTCTTTTAATTCAGAGACACTGAGATTCATCAGTTCTGAATAGTCATAGACGTTCAGGAAGGTCAGCAGGGCATCGTCCACGGTCCCCCCGGGATTCACTTTTCCCTTTTCTTCATAAAGCGTTTTAAACCTCAAATGCAGCGAGTGAAAATTCATCCGGTCATCGTCGCTCCATTTTTCATCGGGTCTTTTCCCGACAAGACGCTGAAGCTTTGCATAACTCCCTTCTTCAGAAAAACAGAGGTCATTCAACTCAGACAGGCGGTAAAAATCCACAAATTCATAGTAAATACGATTTTCTTTCTCCCCGGTCCTGGCCGGTAAAATCCGTGTCACCGTTCCCGGAATGGAAACGGCGCCCACACATTTGAGGACACTGACCCGCTTATTACCTTCCTCCACATAAAACTTGTTCATGAACTCATAGGCCTTAATCGGCTCCCGGATACCCTCTTCAATATGTGCTCTGTAAAGGGACATCCATTTCTGGGCAAATTCGGATTTCTCTGATAAAATCGGATAAAAGCTTTTACTGAAGGACACCCCTCTGCCGGTATTTTTCGTTCCGGCAATCTGATTGATTGGAATCTGAACCAGACCGAGAGGTATTTCGCCCACCGTCACCACATGATTCTCCTCAATAATTTCATCAAGGACCTTAAGCTCTTCTTTCTCTTTTTTTCCAATCCGCATATATTTTACGTATTCAGAATAGGGTTCACCACTTAATCGCAGAGACATAAAATTTCTTCCTTTCGCGGCATCACACGCAGAGCGCCTTTTCTCGTTGTGATGATTGAAGCCGCCGCATTGGCAAAGCCAAGCATCTCACTCAGCTCGTTTTCGTTATATTCTCTCCATCCATGGGTCAAAATGTAATGGAGGATGCAGGCGCAGAAGGTGTCCCCCGCGCCTGTTGTTTCAATCGTGTGTTCCTGCATATAAGCCGCCTTGGAAACACAGAGATTATTAGTATAGGCACGGCTGCCCTCTTTTCCGAGAGACAGCAAAATCAAAGGAATATGGAACCGCTGCTGAAGCATGTCAATTCCCTCATCAAAATCGTCAAGACCGGTCAGCCATTGGATTTCGTTATCCGATATTTTCAAAATATGGCAATGTTCCATACCATACAAAATTTCTCTTTTTGCATCGGAAAGGGTTCGCCAGAGCGGCTCTCTTAAATTCGGATCAAAGGACAGCAGCGCCCCGGATTTTTCAGCAATGTTAATGGCTCTGCGTGTCGCCCTCCGGCATGTCTCATCCGTCATGGACAGAGAGCCAAAATGGAAAATCTTACTGGAGGCAATCAAATCTTCATCAATATCCTCTTCGGAAAGCATCATATCCGCCCCCGGATTCCTGTAAAAGGAAAACTCCCGGTCCCCATCAGCCAGCGTATGGACAAAGGCCAGCGTTGTATGCACATGCTCATCTCTTTTAAGTCCTCTTGTATCGATTCCGACTTCTTTGAGAGCGGCTTCGAGCTGATCTCCGAACATGTCCTTTCCAATCTTGCCGATAAAGGCAGTTTTATGCTCAAGACGATTCAGCATGGCAAGGACATTGCACGGCGCGCCGCCCGGATTGGCTTCCAGCACCGGATTGCCCTGACTGCTCGTTCCATTTTCCGTAAAATCAATCAATAATTCTCCTAAAGCTGTCACATCATAGGATTTCATCGCTATCCCCTCCCGGCTCATTTTCTTTCTTTAAATAGTAAAATCCATATGCCGGAATATTGACACCGGAAGCCTGCATCCGCCGGCCGGAAATCATATCCACATAGGTTCCATCGGTTTCGTTGATCCAGGCTGTTTTATCATATTCGCTGAAATTAAACAGCCCGATTATTTTCTCATCTTCATAGTATCTGCCGATACACAGAACACTTTCATCCCATGTGTCGATGGTCCATGTATCCGCATCTGCCATAAATACTTTTTCACTTTTTCGGATTTTCTCCAGGCGGTCAAGCTGGCTGAAAATTTTCCCCGGCACCGTCGTCACATCCTCAATCTGTCCGGCCGCCTTCCAGTCCATGGCGCCCCGGTGAATATAACGGGAATCCGCCGCCTTATGTGGATTTTCTTTATAGCTATAGTCGTTCAGCTGTCCGATTTCATCACCGCCGTAAATGACCGGAATTCCGGACTGCATGAACATATAGGCATGGAGCATGACGTCCAGACGGACCGCACGCTCAAGGGCATCCGAACCGCAACCATCTTCACAGACTGCCTTTTCAATGCCGCACATGGAAGCTGTTGTTCCGCAGAAACGGGCATCCCCTGTCAATGGGTCCGCATTATAAAGCTCACCCCGGCTGTTGCTTGCCCCTGCATAGCCCTGAAAATAATCATTTAAATACTGTTTATGGGACCGCTCGCCAATCCCTTCCTGCATCAGTGTTCCGTAGTCCAGTCCCCAACCGATATCATCATGACACCGCAGATAATTTAAAAAAACATATTCTTTCGGCAGACGATTAACAATATCCAACTGCTGCTTTAAAAGCCGCACATTCCTTGTGGCCACTGTATGCCATGTTGTCGCCATCGTCGTCACATTATAGAGCATATGACACTCCGGTTTTTCCACAGTTCCGAAATAAGGAACCACCTTTTCCGGCTCCATAACAACCTCTCCGAGAAGTAAAATTCCTGGGCAAACGATCTCGCCGATCATACGCATCATACGCACAATAGTATGCACCTGAGGAAGGTTCCGACAGGATGTATACAGTTCCTTCCAGATATATGGCACCGCATCAATACGGATAATATCAATCCCCTTATTGGCCAAAAACAGGAAATTGTACATCATTTCATTAAAGACCCGGGGATTCCTGTAATTTAAATCCCACTGATAAGGATAGAACGTGGTCATGACATGCTTCTTTGCATCGGGAAGCCATGTAAAATTGCCCGGCGCGGTTGTCGGAAAGACCTGAGGCACCGTATTCTCATACATTCCGGGTACTGTAAAATCATCAAAGAAAAAATAACGGCTCTGATATTCTTCATCTCCCTGGCGTGCCTTTTTGGCCCACGCATGGTCCTCTGAAGTATGATTCATAACAAAATCCATACAGACATTGATTTTCTTCTTATGGCAGGCTGCTGTCAAATGTTCCAGATCTTCCATCGTACCAAGCTTTTCCTGAACTTTCCGAAAGTCTGCCACCGCATATCCACCGTCGGAGCGGCCTTCCACCGTATCCAAAAATGGCATCAGATGAATGTAATTGACATTACTCTTTTCAATGTAATCCAATTTACTCTGAACACCTTTCATATTTCCTGCAAAATTATCTATATAAAACATCATGCCGAGCATGTCATTTTTCTTGTACCAGTCCGGCTGTGCCTCTCTTTCCAAATCCAAAATCTTCAAATCTTCATTTCGTTCCTGATAAAAACGGCTCATGGAATCACATAATTCAGCGAACATTGCATCATTTCCATAAAGCTCCATATAAAGCCATTTTAATTCATCCAAATGGCGGCAAAATCTGGTCTCAAACACATTTTTACTCTTGTTCATCGAATCTCTCCTGATAATCACCTTATTCATGAAGGAAGCCAGGCCAAGCAGGCCCGGCTTCCTTTCACCTTACTGGCAGATAACCTTTTCTGTTTCTTTATCAAAAACATGAATCTTTTCCGTATCAAATGCCACACGGATATCATCTTCTGCTTTTACATTGACATGTGCAGGAACACGGGCAACCAGTTTCTGATCATTGGCTTTCAGATACAGATAAATTTCGGAACCCATAAGTTCTGTCATATCAACATGGGTATTGACATTGGCTGCTTCGGATACAGCGAGATAGGATTCTTCCACATGAATATCTTCCGGACGAATACCCATAACAACTTCTTTGCCCACATAAGCAAGTAATTCTTTATGTTTCATCGGAATACGGCTGCTTCCATAAACAAGAACAACGCCATCGCCTTCTTTTTCAACTTTAACATTCAGGAAGTTCATCTGTGGAGAACCAATGAATCCGGCAACAAACATATTGCATGGATAGTTATAAAGGTTCTGAGGTGTATCTACCTGCTGAATATATCCG
>CABRLU010000156.1 GCA_902471845.1 uncultured Lachnospiraceae bacterium
TGAAATCGTGGTGTTCGATACTGGAGCAATGTGAATTTACCACCAACTTACCACCAAATTTGATAATTTGCATCAGTAAAACAGAAAGCAGCCTACAATAAACGCAAGCACCCCTGTCAATGAAATGTGTGATAACACATGGATTGGCAGGGGTGCTTTTCATGTTTGGAAGATATTAAGAGTATTTCGGAAAAATACTGGTATTGTCTTGTTGCCCACCGAATCAAGTCGTGGTATAGTAATAATTGGAGTAGTTTAACCTTAAAGGTCGTTGCGGCATACAACTTCCGATAATATTGATTATCTGGAAGTTTTCGGGATTCTACAATGCAGGAGGTTGTCTGTATGGCGGTGCTTTCAAAGAGTCAAATGTCCGAAGAAGATATTAAGTTTCACTACATCACACCCGCAATCACGGCAAAGTGGAACAACCAGCACATCACGCTGGAAACAAAAATCACAGATGGCCGTATCAATCTCAAAGGTAACATTGTGGCCCGTGAAAAGCCGAAACGTGCAGACTATGTGCTTTACCTGAGCGCGAATAATCCGATTGCCATTGTTGAAGCAAAAGACAACAATCATACGGTTTCCCACGGATTGCAACAGGCCATGACCTATGCGCAGATGTTGGATGTTCCGTTTGCCTTTAGCTCAAATGGGGATGGCTTTGCAGAACATGACTTCTTGACGGGCAAAGAACGCACCTTTGGCCTTGACGAATTCCCAACAGAAGAAGAACTGGTTGAACGGTACAAAGCCAGTGTAAACAATGGAGCTGGTTTGACGGATGTACAGGAGAAAATGATTGCACAGCCGTATTATAGCAGCCAGAAAACTTACCCACCGCGCTATTACCAGCGCATTGCCATCAATCGTACATTGGACGCGATTGCAAAAGGGCAAAATCGGCTTTTGCTGGTAATGGCAACTGGTACAGGTAAAACTTATACGGCATTTCAAATTGTGTATCGGCTGCTCAAAAGTGGCTTAAAGAAAAAGATTCTTTATCTTGCAGACCGCAACAATCTTGTTGACCAGTCTATCCAACAGGACTTTGCGCCGCTGGAAAAGGTCATTCATAAGGTGAATTTTTCTAAGGACGACCCTCGCACAATTACTTCTTATGAGGTCTATTTTTCTCTCTATCAGCAGCTTGCAGGAAAGAACGAAGAACAGGATGAGAACGCCGAAAATGCACTCGATAAGCTATCACAGCTCTTTAGCCCGGATTTCTTTGACCTGATTATTGTCGATGAGTGTCACCGAGGCTCTGCGAAGAAAGAAAGTAATTGGCGCAAAATTCTGGAATATTTTGCCTCTGCTACGCAAATCGGCATGACTGCTACGCCTAAAGAAACCAAATATGTTTCAAACATCGACTATTTTGGCGAACCCATCTATACTTACAGCCTGAAAGAAGGAATCGAGGACGGTTTTCTTGCGCCTTTTAAAGTAATCAATGTTATGACGGACATTGGTGAGGGATGGCATCCTCGCAAGGGCCAGCGCGATATTTACGGAAACGAAATCGAAGATCGCATTTATACAAATAGCGATTACGACTACAACATCATTATAGAAGATCGTATCAATCAAGTTGCTGCTGAAATCACGCGGTACTTGAAAAGTACCGACCGTATGGCCAAAACCATCGTGTTCTGCCCAACCGAAGAAGCGGCAGAGCGTATGCGGATGGCTTTGGCAAACCAGAACGCTGACATGGTGAAGCAGAATCCCGATTATGTTGTCCGCATTACAGGCAGCGATACTTATGGAAAGAGTAAGCTGGATTATTTTATCTCTGTTGGCTCGAAATATCCTGTTATTGCGACTACCTCCAAGCTGCTCTCCACGGGTTCGGATTGCAAGATGACAAAGCTGATTGTTTTGGATGAAATGATTGGCTCTATGACTGAATTCAAGCAGATCATTGGCCGCGGAACCCGTCTGCACGAAAAAGAAGGCAAGACCCATTTTGTTGTGATGGATTTCCGAAATGTGAGCCGACTTTTTGCGGACCCGGATTGGGATGGTCCGATTGAAATGAACGAGGACTTCGATTCCGAAAAAGAGAACGATAAGCCCGTACCGAAAAAGGGCTCAGGAACATCTGACCCTCCCACGCCGCCAGACCCCAAGAAACCCAAACCAATCGTTGATAAAGACGGCTGTCGGGTGGAGATCATCTACAAAACGGTTTCTATTTATGATGCAGGCGGGAAACTGCTCCGGCAGGAAAGCATTATTGACTACACGAAAGAAAATATCCGTGGCTCGTACGCTTCACTGGACAATTTTATCCGTCAATGGTCTGCTGAAGAAAAGAAAGAAAAAATCCGGGAGCTTCTTTTGGAGCATGGTATTGACCTTGAAGCACTAAAGGCCGACCAGAACATGACGGATGTGGACGACTTTGACTTTATCTGCCATGTTGCGTTTGATAAAAAGCCTTTGACGCGCAGAGAACGAGCAGAAAATGTCAAAAAACGCGACTTTCTAAGCAAATACAGCGGTGCAGCAAGAGATGTTCTGGAGGCACTTCTGGACAAGTATATGAATACTGGCATTTATGAAATTGAGAAAACGGAAATTCTGCAGCTTGACCCGTTCTTGAAAATGGGCAAGCCCCAAAAGATTGCCTCCTACTTTGGTGGGAAAGACGGGTATCTGAAAGCTGTTAAGGAACTGGAACAGGCAATCTATGAAGGAGAAATTGCATAACAATGGGAAATTTATCGAATTTTGTGAAGCGTGTCCGCGATATTATGCGGAACGATGCAGGCATCAATGGTGATGCACAGCGCATTGAGCAGATTGCATGGATGCTCTTTCTGAAAGTATATGATTCTAAAGAAGATGAGTGGAATACGACTTTTGACAGCAAGGAATCATATCAATCCATAATTCCCGAGTCTTGCCGCTGGCGCAACTGGGCGCACGCTAAAAACGGGAAAGGTATGACGGGCGATACTCTCTTGGAATTTGTCAACAATACGCTGTTCCCCACCTTGAAAAAGCTGCCTGTGGACGCTTCCACGCCCATCAAAAAAGCAATCGTGCAGACTACCTTTGCAGATGCAAACAACTATATGAAAGATGGCGTTTTGCTTCGACAAATCATAAATGAAATTGATGATATCAAATTTGACGAATATGAAGAAAGTCGAGTATTTGCTGGAATCTATGAAACAATTTTAAGGGAGTTACAAAGTGCCGGTTCTGCTGGCGAATTCTATACGCCACGCGCTGTTACTGATTTTATGGCGCAGATGATCGACCCGCAAATCGGTGAAAAGATGGCCGATTTTGCCTGCGGCACGGGTGGCTTTCTTACCAGCTGGCTGAAAGTTTTGCGTCAAAAAATTCAAACAACAACTGACGAGAACCTGTGTAATAATTCCATTTACGGAGTTGAAAAGAAACAGTTTCCGTATATTCTTTGCATCACTAATATGCTGCTGCATGATGTGGATGTGCCGCAGGTGTTCCATGATAACACACTTCTCCGAGATGTTCTGGACTATACCGAGGACGATCAGGTAGACGTTATCTTGATGAATCCTCCCTATGGTGGGTCGGAAAAGCCGGAAATTAAGAACCATTTTCCGGCTGACCTTGCCAGCAGCGAAACGGCTGACCTGTTCATGTCCGTTATTATGTATCGACTGAAGGAAAATGGCCGCGCAGCTGTCATTCTGCCGGATGGCTTCCTGTTTGGCACAGACAATGCCAAAGTAGCAATCAAGACGAAGCTGTTCTCTGAGTTCAATGTCCATACCATCATCCGTATGCCGGGTAGTGTGTTCTCCCCATATACATCGATTACGACCAACATTTTGTTCTTTGACCATACTGGCCCGACAGAGGAAACCTGGTTCTATCGTCTGGATATGCCGAAAGGCTACAAGCATTTCAGCAAGACCAAGCCTATGAAGTTGGAACACTTTGCCCCTGCGGTAGAATGGTGGAGAGACCGCAAAGAAATTCAGTTGGACGGGTTTGGCAAGGCCAAAAAGTATACCGTGCAGGAAATCAAAGACCGCAACTACAATATTGATTTGTGTGGCTATCCGCATGAGGAAGAGGAAATCTTACCGCCCAAGGAGCTGATTCAGCAGTATCAGGAGAAGCGCGCCAGCCTGAACGCAGACATTGACCGAATCCTTGCTCAGATCACGGAGATTCTGGGCATTGACCTTGATGCACAGGACTGAGCCACATAGATAAGGAAGAAAAAATGACAGGACAGCAACTGAAAAATTCCATTCTGCAAATGGCAGTGCAGGGCAAACTTGTTCCGCAAGACCCCAATGACGAGCCTGCTTCTGTGCTGCTGGAACGCATTCGTGCAGAGAAAGAACAGCTTATCAAAGAGGGCAAAATCAAAAAGGAAAAGAATCCATCTGTGATTTTCCGTGGAGCCGATAATTTGCCTTATGAGAAGGTCGGCAAAAATGAGCCTGTCTGCATTGCAGATGAAGTGCCGTTTGACATCCCCGAGAGTTGGGAGTGGGTAAGATTAGAGGCTATTTGTACCAAACTCGTGGATGGTGATCATAATCCTCCAAAAGGATGTTCCTATGAAACAGCATATGTTATGGTCTCATCAACCAATATTAACGATGATTGCATCGTTGAACTTGAAAAAGTTCGTTATTTAGAGAAAAACATTTTCGACAAGGAAAATGAAAGAACGAACGCTGCAACTGGAGATATTTTCTTTACGTCTGTTGGTTCTCTTGGAAGAAGTTGCGTTTATGAAGGCGGATTAAATATTTGCTTTCAACGAAGCGTTTCCGTTATTCACACGTTAATTTTTAATTACTATTTAAAGTATTGCCTAGATTCCGCATATATTCAGCAGAAAATTGTTCGTGAGGCAACTGGAACGGCACAGAAGGGATTTTATCTTAATCAACTTGCGTTGTTATTGATTCCAATTCCGCCAATCAAAGAGCAACATCGAATTGTTTCAAAATATCTTGAGACCGTTCAAATGCAAAAGGAATATTACAAAACAAATGAAACATTGGATGTTTTAAATAGTAGATTTCCAGCCACTCTAAAAAAATCAATTCTCCAATATGCTGTTCAAGGAAAACTTGTTCCCCAAAACCCTGCCGATGAGCCTGCCTCCGTTCTGTTGGAGCGTATTCGCACAGAAAAAGAACAGCTTGTCAAAGAGGGCAAAATCAAACGTGACAAGCATGAATCGGTCATTTTCAGACGGGATAATTCTTATT
>CABRLU010000157.1 GCA_902471845.1 uncultured Lachnospiraceae bacterium
TGAAAAATATGACCATATAGAGTAATATGAGGCCTTTATTTTGCTTTAGAATTTTCATATATCCTTTATATACTGTCATAGCGTTCCCTCCTGACCAGACAAAATGAAGTGATGATTAGAGCAGCGCACATGATGGAAAGCGTGATAAGATTTCTTGTGTAGCGGGCCGTATCATCATAGACGTTGATACAATAAAAGGCATCAGAAATCAGAGCAGCCGGATTAATTCGATTAATAATCGGTACATGTTGTTCGACAATATTTTTCATAGTATTATTCATCAGGCCCGCAAGAAAACTGCAGACCATCGATATGCCCAGAAGGATTCCGATTTTTATACCTTCGCTCATGCGGCCGAGACTTCCGATGAAAATACCCATGGATACGCCGATCATACTTCCAATCAGGCTGATCAGCAGCATATTTGAGAGCTGTCCCTCAAAATCGAGATGAAGGACATAACGCAGATAAACAAGTAAAATGAGAACATTGACAAATTGCAGAAGGAAAGATGCCAGCATCTCTGAAACAATCAGTTTTAATTTGTGTGTGGGTGTTACACAGCGTCTGGCGGCCAGTGGAGTCAGATTGGCCTGGAGTGTGACGGCAGCGCCAAAACCAATAAAGGCGCCGTACAGGCAGGCCATGGCAATGAGCGCATAGAAAAACTGGGCGTTACCGTCGGTCGTTTTTCCGCCGAGAGAGACCTGCTGAACCAGATCACTGTAGTCGGACATTTGCAGAACAGCCTGCTCCATGCCTTCCGGATGAATTGCGGCAATCGTCGTTAAGGTCCGTTTTCCATTTTGATAGCTTTCCAGAAGAGACTGGAGAATACTTTCTTCCAGACCATTTTTGCTGACCGTCAGTGACGGAGTCTGGCCGGTATATAAAATACCGGATATTTTATGATTTTCCAGTGCGTTTAGCGCATCATCTTCTGACATTTCCTGAGTATGGATCAGTTCATCTTCGCTGTTTTCAATACCCTTTAGAAATTCAATAAAAACCATATCTGCATCCGTTTCGGAGACGATAGCCACCGGAACGGTTTCAAAGTCGCCCTCTTCCATCTGACCGAACGCAAAATAGAACAGTGTTCCCAAAATCAATGGAAAGAAGAGGGGCCAGAAAACGACATTAAAATTTTTCAATTTGACAATAATATTATATTTGATTAAATGAAGCAATCGAATCCCTCCTAATCACGCAGTTGTTTTCCTGTGATTTCAAGGAAAACGTCATTTAATGTTGGAAGTTCGGAAAATACCCGTCCAAATGGAATGTTCTGTTCCTGCAGGTAATTCAGGACCCGTATGAGATTGTGTTCTGCGCCGGTGCATCGAAGCGTCAGTATCTGTTCGTGATAGTCCAGGTCAAATATATGGGGCAGCTGCCGGATATCGCTCAGATGCTTTTCTTCCAGAGCAATGGCCTCAATCGTGATGGTCTCACCGGTCTTGATCATATTTTTCAGTTCTTCCTTTGTGCCGACGGCAATACTGCGGCCATGGTCGATGATGGCGATGCGGGTACAGATCTGCTCTACTTCTTCCATATAATGGGAGGTGTAAATGATCGTGGAGCCCTGGCGATTCAGTTCCTGGATACCTTCCAGAATTTTATTACGGCTCTGTGGGTCAACGGCTACGGTCGGTTCGTCCAGAATGATCAGCTTTGGCTTGTGGGCAATGCCACAGGCAATATTTAAACGGCGCAGGAGACCGCCGGAAAGTTTTTTAGGACGAACCCGGGTATAGTCCTCCAGACCGACAAATTGGATGGCCTCATCTACCAGGTGGCGGCGTTTCGTTTTATCTTTAATATACAGCCCGCAAAAATAGTCGATGTTTTCATAAACCGTCAATTCATCAAAGACAGCCACATTTTGCAGAACAATGCCAATCTGCTGTTTAATCTTATAATTATCCGGGCGCATTTCTTCTCCCATAATGCGGATAGTTCCCTTATCATATTTTAAAAGAGCGAGCATGCAGTTGATCGCTGTTGTTTTCCCGGAACCGTTCGGGCCGAGCAGGCCGAAGATTTCCCCTTCATGAATATTCAGATTTAAATGGTCCAAAGCGACCAGATTTCCATAGCGTTTGACCAGATTATTGATTTCAATCATTTCGAACCCTCCTTTGTTTCTGATTTTATTATACGTTTTCTCTGAAAAATTCTGAAGTGTCTGTTGTCATGGGATGGGCATGACAAATGTCACAATTAACGGTTTTTTCTTTACGGCCGTTGTATATTTAAGATATAATAAAATAACGATATAAAAGGAGAGAACTCTCCGGGGGAGTCAGGCCATGAGATATTTTCAGGATACCGGAATATTAATGATATACGGGATGTTTTCTATCTTATATGTAGATGTTGATTATCAATTTGTGTTTGGATTTTTATGTGGGGTCATACTTGTGTGCTGCGGATATTTTATTGAAAAGTGGCAGGTGCGGACAGCAGCAGGGGTGTTTTTTACGGCAGCTGCGCTGGCTTTGCTGGATTTTCCTTATTTTATTCCTGTGGTCCTGTATATTTTTCTGCGCGATCATCAATATATCCCTGCGGTGATGAGCGTACTCCTGGAAATGTATTATTTTATCCATGCAGGCGAATTTGTACTTCTGTTTCTCTGTCTGGGGGCATTTGGGGGGCTGCTGGCCGTTTTATTGGAAAAACGGACGGAGCAGTTTGAATATATGGAAGATTGGTTTAAACGCAGTCAGGATGACAGCAGAGAGCGGAATTTTCTGCTCAGTGAGAAGAATAAAGCGCTTTTGGAAAAGCAGGACTATGCCCTGTATGCGGCAACGCTGCGGGAGCGTAATCGAATTGCCAGAGAGATTCATGACAATGTAGGCCATGTCCTTTCACGCTCTATTCTGTTGGTCGGTGCGATGAAAACGATTAATAAAGAAGCGGCAATGCAGCCTCTCATTGAAAATCTGGACAATTCACTGAATTCGGCCATGGACAGTATTCGAAACAGTGTCCATGATCTGCATGATGAGGCGATGAATCTTCAGGAGGCTGTACAGAATCTGGTCAGTGAATTCAAATTTTGTCCGGTGGAGTTGTGTTATGATATGGGACAGGATTTGCCAAAAGAAATCAAATACTGTTTTATCAGTATTACAAAGGAGGCATTGTCCAATGTGATGAAGCACAGTAATGCAAGCCGGGTAGTTCTTATGATGAGGGAACACCCGGCGCTTTATCAGCTTTGTATTGAAGATAATGGGACCGTATCAGGCAGAGTCAGCCCTCAGTCAACAACTTCGGGGATTGGGCTGGTGAATATGCAGGAAAGAGTCCGGACATTAAACGGTACATTTCAAACGATGAATGACCGGGGGTTCAAGATTTTTGTGACCATTCCAAAGGAATGGTAAGGAGTGTTTTTGGATGAATATTGTAATTGTGGATGATGACCGGCTTGTGTCGGAGGCATTGAAAACCATATTAGAAGTGAATGGGGATGTCCGCATAGCGGCGATTGGGACCGATGGGAGAGAAGCAGTATCACTGTATCATCAGTATCGTCCGGATGTTCTTTTAATGGATATACGGATGAAAGACATGAATGGACTGGAGGCTTCAGCAGAAATCCTGAAGGAATTTCCAGAAGCCAATATTCTGCTCCTGACAACATTTTTAGACGATGAGTATATTATTAAAGCACTGAAGCTCGGAGCAAAGGGATACCTTTTAAAACAGGATTATGCCAGTATTCTCCCGGCACTTCGGGCTGTGGAGTCGGGGCAGACAGTATTTGGGCACGAAATTATTGCAAAAATCCCGGATTTGCTTCAAAAGAAAATTTCTCTGGATTATTCAGTTTATGAAATAAATGAGCGGGAACAGGAAATTATACGATGGATTGCCGAAGGGCTGAGCAATAAAGAAATTGCGGCGAAAATGTTTTTGAGTGAAGGCACTGTGCGTAATTATCTGAGCCAGATTTTAGATAAATTAAATCTTCGGGACCGGACTCAGGTGGCGGTTTTCTATTATCAGCATAAGTAGAGTATTTTTGTACATGCTATTAATATAATAAACACAAATATTGGTAGAAAGAAGGTTTATTGATGGATAGCATGGATAGAAAAGGTGTTGAGAGAAAGTTTTCTGATGTGTGTGAAGAATGGCTGTGTATGGAGCGATTGGTCGTGAAACAATCCACCTATGCCAGATATGAGCATATCGTGAGAAAGCATATTGTTCCGGTGATTGGGGAAAGGAATATATCCGATATTAATTCCTCAGCAGTAAACTATTTTGTTTATGAAAAATTGCACCACGGGCGGCTGACGGATGCAGGGCCGTTATCGGTAAAGACAGTGCGGGATATCTGCGTTATTTTGAAATCAATCATAGGATATGCAGAAAGGGAATATGGTTTTAGTCATATCGCAGATAATGCGGTGCTTCCGAAAAAGCGAAAGCAGGAACCGAATATATTATCCGGAGAGGAGCAACAGATCCTGGAGCGTTATCTGTGGGAACATGCAGGAGAACCGCGCTGTGCTGGCCTTTTGATTTGCCTGTATACTGGTCTGCGTCTTGGAGAAATATGTGCTCTTCAGTGGCAGGACGTCAACCTGCAGGCACAGGTGCTTCAGGTAAGACATACGATTCAGAGGATTCCCGTTTCGGGAGAGATGTGCCGAAAGACACTTGTTATACTGGATGAACCAAAGTCGGAAGCGTCTTTTCGGACAATACCGTTGACAGATAATTTGAGGCGTCTTTTTGAACAGTTGTCCCCAAACAAAGTTTCAACAGATTATATATTGACGGATTCGGCGCGCTGTATTGAGCCAAGAAATTATCAGTACTATTTTCGAAGAGTTTTGGAATTACTGGATATGCGGATTGTAAATTTTCATATTTTGCGTCATACCTTTGCATCAAGATGTGTGGAATGTGGTTTTGACATAAAAACTCTGAGTGAAATCCTCGGTCACTCAAGTACGTCAATGACTTTAAGCTATTATGTGCATACGACTCTGGAAATGAAACGGAAACAAATGGAGTTATTAGCATAAGAATAAAAATTTCGTAAAGTAGTTTACTTTACGATAAATCTTATTCGTACATAAGCCATTGGCCTTATGAAATTGTTTAAATTTACGCAAATTTTGACAAACTTTACAATTTTGAGGGGCCGTGCTAAAATAAATTCGGACATTTTTATCGTAAAGTAAACTACTTTACGACATACCAGA
>CABRLU010000158.1 GCA_902471845.1 uncultured Lachnospiraceae bacterium
CAATATGGATGTCATTACCATTGCTTCGGTTGTTCAAAATGGTCTGATCCAGCGCGATCGTATTTTTACCGTTTCCGTACTTTTGCCGGACAAGCCGGGTGAACTCCATACGGTTGCCGGTATTCTTGCCGAACTCCAGGGCAACGTTATCAAATTGGAACATAACCAGTTTGTCAGCGTCAACCGGAGCAATGTAGTTGAACTTCGAATCACTTTGGAAGCCTTTGGTACAGAGCATAAAGAACGGATTTTAAGAGAATTGGAGAAACGGGGATACCGGCCGCTTTTGAAAGTTCCGAAACAGATTTACTAAAATTTTTAAAAATCAGTTGACAGAGCGTCAAAGATAAGGTACAATACCACCTGTAAAGTAAAAACACTTTACAGGTGGTGCTTTTATGGATAAGATGTTAAGGCAGGCATTGCTTTATGATTTTTATGGAGAATTGCTGACGGAACACCAGAAGTCAATTTATGAGGACTTCGTTTTGAACGATTATTCTTTGAGCGAGATTGGTGAGAATCGGAAGATCAGCCGTCAGGGAGTTTATGATATTATTAAACGCTGCGACAAGCTTCTGAACGGTTATGAAGAAAAACTTCATCTGATTCAGAAGTTTTTAATGGCAAAAGAGCAGGTCGCAAAGATTCATGAACTTGCCAGCGAGATTCTTAAGGCAGAAGGTGCCCCGGACAAAGCAACCGAATATCTACGGCAGATTGAAAATATTTCCAATGGCATATTGGAAGAAATGTAGCCGGAAGGGAGGTTTTCCATGGCATTTGAAAGTTTATCTGAAAAATTACAAAACGTCTTTAAGAACCTGCGGAATAAAGGGCGTTTGACAGAGGCCGATGTGAAAGCCGCTTTAAAAGAGGTCAAGATGGCACTGCTGGAAGCAGATGTCAACTTTAAAGTTGTAAAACAGTTTATAAAATCCGTTCAGGAGCGGGCAATCGGACAGGATGTCCTGAACAGCCTGACCCCGGGACAGATGGTTATAAAGATTGTTAATGAAGAGATGGTTTCCCTGATGGGCAGCGAGACAACAGAGATTCCGCTGAAACCGTCGAATGAGATTACCATTATTCTTATGGCTGGTCTTCAGGGAGCCGGTAAGACGACAACCTGTGCGAAGATTGCCGGTAAGATGAAGCAGAAAGGGCGTAGCCCTTTGCTGGTAGCCTGTGATGTTTATCGCCCGGCGGCGATTAAGCAGCTTCAGGTCAATGGTGAGAAACAGGGTGTTCCGGTTTTTGCCATGGGTGAAAATCAGAATCCTGTGAATATTGCCAAAGCGGCTGTGGAACATGCAGCCAGAAATAATATGAATGTGGTCATTCTGGATACGGCCGGCCGTCTTCATGTCGATGAAGAGATGATGGCTGAACTTCAGAATATCAAGGCGGCTCTCGACATTGATGAAACTATTCTTGTGGTCGATGCCATGACCGGTCAGGATGCGGTGAATGTGGCCAAGTCCTTTGATGAGACAGTCGGACTGGACGGCGTAATTCTTACCAAGCTGGACGGCGATACGAGAGGCGGTGCCGCCCTGTCGATTCGGGCAGTTATCGGAAAGCCGATCCTTTATGTTGGTATGGGAGAAAAACTTTCCGATCTGGAGCAGTTTTATCCGGACCGTATGGCTTCAAGAATTCTCGGTATGGGCGATGTGCTGACTTTGATCGAGAAGGCGGAAGCCCAGATTGATGAGGATAAAGCCCGTGAGATGACCCGCAAGTTCAAAAAGGCGGAATTCACTTATGAGGATTACCTCGAGAATATGAGCCAGGTAAAGAACATGGGCAATATTCAGGATTTGATCGCCATGATTCCCGGTATGGGAAGTCAATTAAAGAATGTGGATTTGAGCGGTAGCGAAGCTCAGATGAAGCGGACAGAATCCATCATCCTGTCGATGACTCCGGAAGAGCGGGCCAACCCGGACCTGATGAATATGAGCCGTAAAAAGCGTATTGCCGCAGGCGCCGGTGTTCCGATCAGCGAGGTCAATGCACTGGTTAAACAGTTTGATATGATGAAAAAGATGATGAAACAGTTTTCCGGACAGCTTTCCGGAAAGAAACGGAGTAAATTCCGTATGCCTTTTGGCTTTTAGCCGGCCGCGATGCTGAAAAAGCGGCTCAGAGAAAGATAAACAGGAAGAAGATTTCCTTTTTATAAATGATTTAGAAGTAAATTCAGGAGGTGAAAAAGATGGCAGTAAAAATTCGTTTAAGAAGAATGGGTCAGAAAAAGGCTCCTTTTTATAGAATTATCGTCGCTGATTCCCGTTCTCCAAGAGACGGTCGTTTCATTGAAGAAATCGGTACTTACAATCCAAATGTAGAACCAAGCGAAGTTAAGATCAATGCTGAACTGGCACAGAAATGGTTATCCACAGGTGCTCAGCCAACAGACGTTGTAAGCAAATTATTTAAAAATGCAGGAATTACAAAATAATTGCTGATGGAGGTGCGAGGGATGAAGGAATTAGTTGAAGTTATCGCTAAGGCTCTTGTTGACCATCCGGAAGGTGTTGTCGTTACGGAGACTGTGCACCCGAAATCCGTTGTTCTGGAACTGAAAGTAGACCCGGAAGATATGGGTAAGGTCATCGGCAAACAGGGGCGTATTGCCAGAGCGATACGTACCGTTGTAAAATCCGCTGCATCAAAGGATGACAAAAAAGTAATTGTTGAAATTCTTCAGTAATTCAACATTGAAAGAGACCTCAATCCGTTACGGACTGAGGTCTTTTCAGAATCAGGAATGAGAGGAAATATCATGGAAGAATATTTGCGTGTCGGCGTGATTTCAAACACCCATGGTGTGCGGGGAGAGGTTAAAATTTTTCCGACAACGGATGACATCGGGCGTTTCAAAAAATTAAAACAGTGTGTCATTGATACGGGACGGGAACATGTCGCGGTCGAAGTGGAGAGCTGCAAATTTTTTAAGCAGACACCGATTTTAAAATTTAAATCCATCGACCAGTTAAATGATGTGGAGCGTTACAAGGGGAAAGATTTGCTTGTTCATCGGGAACATGCCGTAAAACTGAAAAAAAATGAGTTTTTCATTGTAGATTTGATCGGGCTTAAGGTCGAAAGCGATGAGGGAATGGACATTGGCACATTGACAGACGTGCTTCAGACCGGAGCCAATGATGTTTTTGTGGTGAAGACGGCGGAAGGTGATGAAGTGCTGATTCCATATATTGAACAGTGTGTGCCGGAGATCCGACCGGAAACCGGAAAAGTGACGGTTCATTTGCTTCCGGGACTTCTGGATTTAAACCGCAAATAAACGGTAAGAGGAGTTAATGATGCGATTTCATGTAATGACGCTTTTTCCTGACATGGTGTCCGGAGGACTTCGGACGAGTATCACAGGAAGAGCCATAGAAAACCATATATTTGAACTGAATATTGTCAATATCCGGGATTATTCCAAAGATAAGCATAAGCATGTGGATGATTATCCCTATGGCGGCGGAGCCGGCATGGTCATGCAGCCCGGGCCGGGGGATGACTGTTATCAGGATATTGTTAAGGATATGGATAAAAAGCCGCGGGTCATCTATATGACGCCCCAGGGAAAGGTTTTCAGCCAATCTATTGCGGAAGAGCTTTCAAAAGAGGAAGAACTCATATTTCTCTGTGGTCACTATGAAGGGATTGACGAGAGAGTTCTGGAGGAAATTGTTACGGATGAGTTGTCCATAGGAGATTATGTACTGACCGGGGGAGAGCTTCCGGCGATGGTCATGATTGATTCGATTTCCAGACTGATTCCCGGCGTTTTAAATAATGATGATTCGGCGGAATATGAATCCTTTCAGGATGGACTTTTAGAATATCCCCAGTATACCCGTCCGGAGACCTTTATGGATAAAAAAGTACCATCGGTTCTTTTGTCCGGACATCACGGGAATATTGAGAAGTGGCGCAGGGAGCAGTCCTTAAAACGGACCCTTCTGCGGCGGCCTGAATTGCTGGAAACAGCCGAACTGACCGATAACGACAAAAAAACACTGAAAAAGCTCAGGAAAAATCTTGATTTTCCTGAATGATTGTGATATAGTATTTTGGTATGAAAAAAGACGGTCCTCTGTTACACGGGTATTAAGAACGTCGAATTTATAAATTTAAGGAGGTTCACTGAGATGAACGACATTATTAAGAACATTGAAGCAGCTCAGTTAAAAGCTGAAGTGCCTGAATTCCACGTAGGTGATACCGTGCGTGTATCTGCAAAGGTAAAAGAAGGAAACCGTGAGAGAATCCAGGTTTTCGAAGGAACAGTTATTAAACGCCAGAACGGAAGCAACCGTGAAACATTCACAGTAAGAAAAAGCTCCAACGGCATCGGCGTAGAAAAGACATGGCCATTACATTCTCCAATCGTAGAAAAGATTGAAGTTGTAAGAAAAGGTAAAGTAAGAAGAGCTAAATTATTCTACTTAAGAGACAGAGTAGGTAAGAAAGCAAAAGTTAAAGAATTAGTTAAATAATTCGTCAGAATATTTGGGACAAGTACTTAGGTAGTTGTCCCATTTTTGTAATGCTAAAGGAGCAGTCCATGAATCAGGTAAAATGCAAGACGAAGGTAAAACGCAAATGGAAGCGTTCCATTAATAAAGTAAAAAAACTCCGGATTGGTACCCGTGCGGTGAATCTTGGCATGTTTATTATCGGATGGTTTCTTGTCGTGGGCATCGCGGTTATGTATGTTCGCGGTTTTGGCATGAAAACCATTATTTCCAATGATTCTATGGTGCCGACCTTTCAGGAAGATGAAGTCCTGAAAATTAATCAGTTTATTTATAAGATTACTTCGCCGAAACGGATGGATACGGTGGCGGTGAGAATGGGCGAAACCAAATCCAATGTCTACTATGTGCTTCGGATCATTGGCCTTCCGGGTGAAAAGGTTCAGATTCAGAATGGAAAGATATATGTGGACGATAAAGAAATTACTTATCCGGTGGGCGAGGAGCCGATTGCAGATGCAGGCATTGCCAATGATATCGTTTTTTTACAGGATGACGAGTATTTTATGCTGTGCGACAATTACAATAACAGCAGTTATGACAGCCGTTCTGCCAGTATCGGAGTGATTGATAAATCCCAGATTGAGG
>CABRLU010000159.1 GCA_902471845.1 uncultured Lachnospiraceae bacterium
TATGACAAGCTGAAAATCAGCGGTATCAACACACCGGCACCGAACCTGACAATGGTTTATGTAAAGAGCACCGCCGACGGTACATATTATATCTACCGCGGAGAACTGAACGGGGCTACAGCAACCTATGAATATGATTCGGAAACACAGGCTTACATTGCAAAGCTTTATGAAGATGATGAAGTCAAAGATCTGATGGCAACGGTATATCAGGAAAAAGAGGCAGCCTGTGCGAAAGACGAAGCGCTCAGGAACTTTATCGACGGATTGTCCTCTCCGACATCGGATGTGATTGACGAGACGACGGGCGAAAGTGCTGAAGGCGAGAGTGCCGGAGGCGAAGGCGCTGAAAACGGAGAAACAGAGAGCTCGGCTGAAGATACTCAGCCGGCGGAAACAGAAGCTGCTGAATAAACACTTCAGGACAAGAGATAAAAGGTTTCTATTACCGGGGGTAATAGAAACCTTTTGTTGGGATAAAGGAAGATTATTATGGAAAAAGTGAGATTAAATAAGTATTTAAGTGCTCAGGGAATCTGTTCCCGCAGAGAAGCCGACAAGTATATTGAGGCCGGAAAGGTGACTATCGATGGGCGCGTTGCCGGAATGGGAGAAAAGGTGGATGGCACAGAGAAAATCCTTTTTGACGGAAGGGCGGTCAGTACAGCCAGAGAGGAAAAAATCGTGCTTGCCATGAATAAACCGGCAGGTATCGTCTGTTCCAGCAAAGAAAAGGACAATATTATTGACTATCTGAAATATCCGAAGCGTGTATATCCGGTCGGCCGGCTGGACAAAGATTCTACGGGTCTGATTTTACTGACCAATGACGGTGAGCTGATGAATGAAATTTTAAAGGCACGGAACTACCATGAAAAGGAATATGAAGTCCGTGTGCGGGAGCGGATCACGGCAGACTTTATCCGCGGAATGAGTGAAGGGGTATGGCTTTCAGAACTTGGCGTAAAGACCCGGCCCTGCAAAGTGAAAAAGGTGGACGCCTATACGTTCCGCATTATCCTGACCCAGGGACTGAACCGTCAGATACGGCGGATGTGCGCATATTTTAATTTCCGCGTGGTTACATTAAAACGTATACGGATTATGAATATTCAGTTGGGAGACCTTAAAGAAGGCGAGTGGCGGGAGATTAAAGGCCGTGAGCTAAGAGAACTGCGGGGAGGAATCGTCCATGAATGATCTGTTGAAAGAGATGCGGGAACTGATTCAGAAATTAAATGAAGCTTCCAAAGCCTATTATCAGGAAGCCCGTGAAATTATGAGCAATTTTGAATATGATGCGCTGTATGACCGGCTTCTTGCCCTGGAAAAAGAAACAGGAACGGTTCTGGCTGACAGTCCGTCGATCCATGTGGGTTATGAGGTGCTCAGTGAGCTGCCGAAAGAGAATCACGATTCACCGATGCTTTCGCTGGACAAAACGAAAGATGTAGAAGCGCTCCGTACATGGATCGGGAGCCATGAGGGGCTGCTCTCATGGAAGCTGGATGGTCTGACCATTGTGTTGACTTACCGGGAGGGAGAACTCTATAAAGCGGTGACCCGGGGCAACGGAATTACCGGTGAAGTCATTACAAATAATGCACGAGTGTTCCGGAATCTGCCCCATAAGATTTCTTATGAAGGCGAATTGGTGCTTCGGGGCGAGGCATTGATTAAATATTCGGATTTCAGAAAATTAAACGAGAGCATTGAAGATGTGGATGCAAAATATAAAAACCCCCGGAATCTGTGCAGTGGTTCGGTGCGTCAGTTAAATAACGAGATCACAGCGCAGAGAGGTGTCTATTTTTATGCTTTTACGCTGGTGAGAGCAGAGGGCGTGGATTTTCACAACTCCCGGAGAGAACAGATGGAGTGGCTGCGCCATCTCGGCTTTGAAACGGTGGAATATAAGATGGTGGATGCCTCTGATATCGAAGCGGAAGTCCAGTGGTTTTCAGAGCATGTAAAAGCCAATGATCTGCCGTCAGACGGATTGGTACTGACGCTGGACGATATCGCCTACAGCCGTTCTCTGGGAACAACGGCGAAATTTCCACGGGATTCCATTGCCTTTAAATGGGCCGATGAGACAGAAAAAACCCGGCTTCTTGAGGTGGAATGGAGTGCGTCAAGAACAGGGCTTATTAATCCGGTGGCTATTTTTGAACCGGTTCAGCTGGAGGGAACGACGGTTTCACGGGCCAGTATCCATAATGTCAGTATCGTGGAGAGTCTGGAACTGGGGCTTGGCGATGAATTGATGGTATATAAAGCCAATATGATCATTCCTCAGATCAGTGAAAATCTGACCCGAAGCGGTACACTGGAAATTCCGAAAGTATGTCCGGTATGTCACCAGCCGACGAAAATTTTACAGGAAAATGATGTAAAAGTGCTGACCTGTCCGAATCCGGATTGCGAGGCCAAGCATATTAAGGGATTGTCCCTTTTTGTTTCCCGGGATGCTTTCAATATTGAGGGCCTGTCGGAAGCGACGCTGGAGAAGTTTGTCCAGAAGGGTTTTATTCGCAGTCTGAAGGATGTATTTCATCTGGAAAATCATAAAAAAGAAATTATCGAGATGGAGGGTATGGGAGAGAAGTCCTATGCAAATCTCATTCAGGCCGTGGAGAAATCACGAAATATACCGACAGCCCGGTTCGTATACAGTCTTGGTATTCCGAATGTGGGGCTTTCAAATGCAAAACTGTTGTGCCGGTATTTTAAAGATGACATGTCCGCTTTGATGTCAGCAGATGCGGAAGAGATAGCTACCATTGAAGGTATCGGACCGATCATTGCCAAAAATGTGGAAAACTTTTTTAAAGATTCAAAAATGCGGGAACGGGTCGAAGAGCTCCTTTCAGAAGTGCATCTTGAGAAAGAAAAGATTTCAGAGGATGAGATGATATTTAAAAATATGACTTTTGTCATTACGGGAAGTGTTCATCATTTTGCCAATCGGAATGAAGTCAAAGCACTGATTGAATCCAAAGGCGGCAAGGTAGCCGGTTCTGTATCTTCTAAAACAAATTATTTGATTAATAACGATGCGGCTTCGGCCTCATCAAAAAATAAAAAGGCGAAGGAACTTGGTGTTCCGATTATCACAGAAGACGAATTTTTAGAGCTTATTGAGAAAAATCGTATTGACAGTTAGAGGGTTCGGTGATATTCTATGAACATAAATCCGAGTAAATTACTCGGATATAAGAGGTGAGAGTATGAAACTTTCAACAAAAGGCCGATATGGTCTGAGAGCAGCGGTGGATCTGGCTCTGTTTTCAAAGGAAGAACCCATATCGATCAGCACCATTGCCGCTCGGGAAGGCTTATCCGAAAGTTATCTGGAACAGCTGTTTGCCAAACTGAAAAAGGCTGGATTGATTTCAAGTATTCGGGGAATCAACGGCGGTTATCAGCTGGCGAAACCGGCGGGTGAGATTTCCGTAGGGGATGTTTTAAGGGCCCTGGAAGGCGAGATGGTCGTGGTCGATTGTCCGGACAGTGAAAGTAAATGCGCCAAATTTGATTCCTGTGTCACAAAATATGTCTGGAAGCGTATAAATAATAGTATTAATGATACGATGGATTCCATGACATTGGAAGAAATTGTTGCGAACAGCCCTGGAATTACAGACGAAACCGGTCAAAAAGCATATTGCTCAAAATAATATATATATGAATGGAGAGAAGATAAGATGGATAAGAAGATTATTTATCTGGATCATGCAGCAACGACAGCGACACGGCCTGAAGTCGTAGAAGCAATGCTGCCTTATTTTACTGAAAATTACGGAAATCCTTCCACGGTTTATGACCTGGGAGCAAAAAATAAAACAGTAGTTACAGAAAGCCGTGAAATCATTGCCAAAGCCCTTGGAACAGACGCTGCCAACATTTATTTTACAGCCGGTGGTTCTGAATCCGATAACTGGGCCCTTGTAGCAACAGCTGAAGCTTATAAAAATAAAGGTAATCATATTATTACATCTAAAATCGAGCACCATGCGATTCTTCATACATGCGAGTATCTTGAAAAAGAGCGCGGATATGAAGTAACCTATGTGGATGTGGATGAAAACGGAATAATTAAACTGGATGAATTAAAGAAAGCCATCCGTCCGACAACGATTTTGATTTCCGTTATGTTTGCAAATAACGAGATCGGAACGATTCAGCCGATTAAAGAAATCGGAGCCATTGCCCATGAACACGGTATCCTGTTCCATACGGATGCAGTTCAGGCTTTTGGTCAGATTCCGATCAACGTTGACGAGCTGAATATTGATATGCTCAGCGCCAGTGGTCACAAGCTGAATGGACCGAAGGGCATTGGATTCTTATATATCCGCAAGGGCGTGAAGATTCGTTCCTTCATTCACGGCGGTGCTCAGGAGCGGAAACGCCGGGCCGGAACAGAAAATGTGCCGGGTATCGTCGGTTTAGGCAAAGCGGTAGAAATCGCTGTAGCCACCATGGATGAACGGATTAAGAAAGAAACCGAACTGAGAAATCATTTGATTGACCGGATTCTGGCGGAAATTCCTTATACACGCCTGAATGGTGACAAAGACCGCCGTCTTCCGAATAACGCCAATTTCAGCTTCCAGTTTATTGAAGGCGAATCTCTTCTGATCATGCTTGATATGGCAGGAATCTGCGGTTCCAGCGGTTCTGCTTGTACGTCCGGTTCACTGGACCCATCTCATGTGCTTTTGGCGATCGGCCTGCCTCATGAGATTGCTCATGGTTCACTGCGCCTGACTCTGGGTGAAGATAATACAATGGAAGAAATGGATTATGTAGTTGATAAAGTGAAAGGCATTGTTGAACGTCTCAGAGCAATGTCTCCATTATACGAAGATTTTGTAAAGAAGAACAAATAGGAGGAGTTTTTTATGTACAGCGAAAAAGTAATGGATCATTTTCAGAATCCGAGAAATGTGGGAGAAATTGAAAACGCCAGCGGCGTAGGTACAGTTGGTAATGCAAAATGCGGCGATATCATGCGTATTTATTTTGATATTGATGAAAATCAGGTCATTCAGGATGTAAAATTTAAGACATTCGGCTGCGGTGCTGCCGTAGCGACAAGCAGTATGGCGACAGAGATGGTAATGGGAAAGACGAT
>CABRLU010000160.1 GCA_902471845.1 uncultured Lachnospiraceae bacterium
GCACATCGAAATCTCCGGTCAGCACCTTTGCCATGGCGACCCGGCGCCGCTGACCACCGGATAACTGATCCAGCCGGGCGTCATATTCCACGATTCCAAGCTTTGTCAGATTGCTCTGCACCTGCCAGTCCGTTTCCGAATTTCCATCCAGAGCGAAGGAAGTCACTGTGGCTCCCTCCGGAAATTCTGGATTCTGAGGCATATAGGCAATACGTAAACCATTCTGACGAACGATCTGCCCTGCATCCGGTTCCTCTACATCCGCGAGCATCTTCAAAAGGGTGGATTTACCTGTACCATTGATACCGATAATTCCAATCTTGTCCCCTTCCTGAATGCCGCAGGACACGTCATCAAATATTACCTTATCACCAAATATTTTATGAATATGCTCAATATTCAAGATGTTCATCCGAAAAGAATCCTCCTTTAATTACAGGAAAATGTATTTTAAAATAAACAGGATCGCCAACACATACATCAATGCGCCAATTTTTTTCTCTTTGTATTTTCCGGTCAGCAGGTGGATGGCCACATAAGAAATCACACCCATGGCAATACCTTCGGAAATGCTGTAGAAAAACGGCATGGCCGCAATACAGATATAACATGGAATGGCTTCGCTGTAATCTGTAAAATCAATATTTACAACGTTGGTCAGCATATAAAATCCGACAATGATCAGTGCCGGAGCCGTTGCAAAGGACGGAATGGCCAGAAAAATCGGAGACAGGAAAAGAGACAGGCCGAAAAGAATCGCTGTCGTCAGAGCCGTCAGACCAGTACGGCCGCCCTCCGAAACACCGGAAGCACTTTCCACGAAGGTTGTTGTTGTCGATGTACCGAGAATGGCACCAAAGGTTGTACCAACCGCATCTGCCATCAGAGCGCCTTTGATTCTCGGAAGTTTACCTTCCTCATCCAGCATCCCTGCCTTTGTGGACACACCGATCAAAGTTCCAAGGGTATCAAAAATATCAACAAATAAAAATGCAAAAACAACAACAAAGAAATTCAATGAAAATACATTTGAAAAATCCAGTTTGAAAAATACCGGCGCCAGACTCGGGATGGAAATACCATTGCTGAAATCCGGGAGCAGGTTATAGAATCCCAGGTCCGGATTCGGAACATAGAGACCGGCAAACTGGCAGATAATACCGAGAATCCATGTGATCAAAATGCCCCAGAGAATATTCCCTTTGATATCTTTAATAACCAGAATCGCTGTGATGATCACACCGATGATTGCCAGAAGTACGGTAATTCCCACATCATTAAAGGTCGCTTCCACACCATTGACCAGATTATAATTTTCAACAGAAAATAACTGTAACAACGTGGAACCGCCGATAACGATCTTTGCATTCTGAAGTCCGATAAAGGCGATGAACAATCCGATGCCAACGCTGACGGCCGATTTCAGATTCATTGGAATCGCATTAAAAATGGCTTCACGAACATTCGTTACTGAAAGAACGATAAAAACAAGTCCTTCCACAAATACGGCGGTCAGCGCTGTCTGCCAGGAATATCCCATACCAAGGACCACCGTATAGGCAAAATAGGCATTCAGTCCCATCCCCGGCGCCAGTGCAAACGGATAATTTGCAAACAGAGCCATACATACGGTGCCGATCAAACCGGCAACGGCTGTCGCTGTAAACACAGCACCCTGATCCATTCCTGCTGCTGCGAGAATGCCGGGATTTACCGCCAGAATATAGGCCATTGTCATAAAGGTTGTAATACCAGCCAGAACTTCTGTTTTTACGGTCGTGTTATTTTCTTTGAGTTTAAAAAATTTTTCCAACATCTTTCTTCCCCCATAGTTTGATTTTTTCAGTTTCTTTGCATTAGTATATGATAAAAGATTAATTCATCTGCGTCAACCAAATTTCTGCAAATTCTGCCTTTATAATTCGATTATATCCCCACTGTGGACATAAATAAGCTGGTCACCCATAACTTCTTTCATCGTCTCAAAAGGAATCTGATCCGTACAGTGGCCCGTATAAAACCGGGTCTGCCATTTTTTTAGTTCCTCCGCTGTTTCCCGGATAACTGCCAGATTTTCCTCCGTATAGCCATGATGCTGCATCATATGAAAACCGCTG
This sequence comes from uncultured Lachnospiraceae bacterium, assembly GCA_902471845.1. Taxonomy (GTDB): domain Bacteria; phylum Bacillota; class Clostridia; order Lachnospirales; family Lachnospiraceae; genus Frisingicoccus. The sequence continues at coordinate 2,118 of CABRLU010000160.1, forward strand.
ACAGCCACATCCGGCTCCCGGCTGAGAAGCTTCTTACAGGCATCCAGTATATTTAAAATGCCATTGTGCGCACAACCGGAAACAAGCACCTCTTTTCCTTCACAACGGATGACCAGATACTGCTCATGAGAAAAATCATCCTGCATATAGCTTTCACCCTCTTTGCGTTTCAGGGAACGATTGCCCGACGGCCAGAGCCGCCGTCCTGTCACATTCGTAAATAAAAGCAATTCTTCATCTATCTTCAAATTGCCTTCCACAAAAACGACCTGGGGATAACTTTGAATTTCCGGTGCAATACCAATATATCTCTCACTTTTATGTCCCTTATGATAGAAGTTTCCAAAAGCCGCTGTTCTTATGTATATTTTCGCCTTTGAATTTATTTTTATAAAAGCCGGCAGACCGCCGCCATGGTCATAATGGCCATGACTTAAAATCACCGTATCCACTGCCTTCAAATCCACTCCAAGCATCTTTGCATTCCGTACAAAAGCATCCGTTGCCCCCGTATCCACCAGTAATTTATGTTTTTTTGTTTCAATATAAAAGCTCAGTCCATGTTCACTGGCGCAACCGCTGCAGCCTTCTGTATTTTCAATTAAATTTACAATTTTCACAAAATCTTCCTCCTTTTAAATGTTAGTATATCATGCAAAATTTAGTGACGGTATACTATTTTAATGATAAAATGGAACTATCAAAAACGAAAGAAGGAAATCTCATGAACACCCTGAAGAAATATGCCCCTGCCCTCATCTTTTTGGCTATTTTTGAAACCATCGCCATCACTCTGTGGCAGACCCTGGACAATATTTTTTATTTGTTTAATTTTACTTATATCGGCGGTTTTCTTTTCATAGGTCTCTGCCTGTATATCAATAAATTTAAACACGCCCGTCTGGTCGTTCAGCTCGGCGTGGGTCTGTATATGCTTGTTTATCTCGGTTTTCTTTCCAATGAAAATATGCAGATTGAAGGCTTCTGGTATTATCTGTTTCTGGGTGTTTTTGAAGCGGCAACCATTCATTATGCAGTCGCCAAAATCTTCGGACCTCTGTTTTTTGGCCGGGGCTGGTGCGGCTATGCCTGCTGGACTGCCATGATTCTGGACCTTCTGCCCTTTAAACATCCGAACACTCCGAGAAAAAACATCGGGTTTATCCGATATATCACCTTTATTCTGGCCTTTCTTTTCGTCGGCGCACTCTTCATTTTCCATGTACCGAATATTGAACGGGTGATGTTTTACAGCTTTATTATCGGCAACGCTCTCTATTATATAGTAGGAATCCGTCTGGCTTTTGCTTTCAAGGATAATCGGGCCTTCTGCAAATATATCTGTCCAATTACCGTATTTTTAAAACCGATGAGCTATTTTGCCCGAATCCGCATTACGGTGGATGAAGAAAAATGTATTTCCTGTGGAAAATGCAAACAGCTCTGCCCGATGAACGTGGATATGCTTGACAATGCCAGAAGCCGCGAAAACGGCACCGAATGTATTCTCTGCATGAGCTGCGTAGACAATTGCCCGAAAAAAGCGCTCCACAGTTAAGAATTCTGTTGGAAAGTTCTTGCAAATTCAGAGATTTTCGATAAAATAGAATACGTGTCATTTAACAGGAACAACAACAGAAAGGTATTGAAACATGATTAGTGCAAACAATGTAACCCTGCGTTTGGGAAAACGTGCGTTATTTGAAGATGTAAATATTAAATTTACCGAAGGCAACTGTTATGGTTTAATCGGTGCCAACGGTGCCGGAAAGTCCACTTTCTTAAAAATTCTTTCCGGAAAACTGGAACCGAGCAAAGGCGATATTACCATGAATCAGGGAGAACGTCTCTCCGTACTTGAACAGGACCACTATAAATATGATGATTTCCAGGTTCTGGATACAGTAATCATGGGGAATGCCCGCCTTTATGAAATTATGAAAGAAAAAGACGCTATTTATATGAAGGAAGACTTCACCGAGGAAGACGGCATCCGCGCCAGTGAACTGGAAGGCGAATTTGCCGAGTTAAACGGTTGGGAAGCCGAAAGCGATGCAGCCATTCTCTTAAACGGCCTGGGCATCGAACCGGATTTCCACTATTCCATGATGCGTGACCTGGACGGCGGACAAAAGGTCAAAGTTCTCCTTGCCAAAGCCCTCTTCGGTAATCCGGACGTCCTTCTTCTGGACGAGCCGACCAACCACCTGGATCTGGATGCTATTGCCTGGCTGGAAGAATTCCTCATTAACTTTGAGAATACAGTCATCGTCGTATCCCATGACCGTTACTTTTTAAATAAAGTCTGTACCCACATTGCAGATATCGACTATGGCAAGATTCAGCTCTATGCCGGAAACTATGATTTCTGGTATGAATCCAGCCAGTTGATGATCAAGCAGATGAAGGAAGCCAATAAGAAAAAAGAAGAAAAGATCAAAGAACTTCAGGAATTTATCCAGCGATTCAGTGCCAACGCTTCCAAATCCAAGCAGGCAACCTCCCGTAAACGGGCCCTTGAAAAAATCGAACTGGATGACATCCGGCCTTCCAGCCGCAAATATCCATATATTGATTTCAAGCCAAATCGTGAAATCGGCAATGAAGTCCTCATGGTAGATGGTATTTCCAAGACCATCGACGGTGTAAAGATGCTGGACAATATCTCCTTTACTCTGGGTCATGATGATAAGGTGGCCTTTGTCGGTCCAAATGTCAATGCCACGACCACCCTCTTCAAAATTCTGGCTGGCGAGATGGAACCGGACGAAGGAACCTATAAATGGGGCGTAACCACCTCCCAGGCCTATTTCCCGAAGGACAATACAAAGGAATTTGCCAGTGACGACACCATCGTTGACTGGATGATGCCCTGGTCTCCTGAAAAAGATGTGACCTATGTCCGCGGTTTCCTCGGCCGTATGCTCTTTTCCGGTGACGACGGCCTGAAACGGGTCAATGTGCTTTCCGGCGGCGAGCGGGTGCGCTGTATGCTCTCCCGCATGATG
>CABRLU010000161.1 GCA_902471845.1 uncultured Lachnospiraceae bacterium
TGCCATTGACGAATGTATGATTTGTTGAGCCATTGTCCTGAATCACATAGTCACCGTCAAACTGGCTGATAATTGCATGTACGCGGCTGACCGCCGGGTTATCATTGATGCAGATATCATTTGCCGCAGATTTTCCAATACGAATTTCCGGCTGTTCCAGAACATACGCTGCCTGATTTTTCCGCCGCAGGAGCACGCCCCTTGTTCTGTCTACATTCAGACTCCGTACTAAATCATCGTCATCCGCCGTCTCCGGTTCTTCCGTCGGCACTTCCGGAATTTCTTCCTCCAATTCTTCCTCCGGTTCTTCCGTCGTTTCTTCCTCTGCCGTTTCCGTTGCTGTCTCTTCCGGAGCAATCTCAAGCTCTTCCTTTGAATCAAATTTCAGTGTATTTACACTTTCTGCCGCCGGAATACTTTCAAGGACAGATTTCAAATCACTTAAATCATCCTCCGGTGTCATTTCCTGTTCTGTTTCCGGTTCCATTATTTCTTCCTGAGCCGTCTCCGGTTCTGCCTCTGAAACTGGTTCTTTGTCCAATTCTTCCTGAGTCTGCAAAAATTCATAGAAATCCTGGTAAGAAAGTTGTCTGTTCCGGCTGATATAACGGATTGTATTTCCAAGCCATGTCATATCATCCTCTTCGCTGTAAACGATATTAACGAGCATTTCCTTCAGGAAAAGCCGCAGCGGTCTGGCCGGAAGAACACCTTCGTTGACCGGTACATACACACAGGATACCTGACCGCTCTCTTCATTATAAAAAATACTGTTGATACCAAGAAGGATATGATTTGTATTCATTCCATAGCCTTCAGCCTCGATATAGGCCCTCGTCAGTGACTTTAAAAAGTTAATGGCTTCGTTTTTTTCCACCACGTGAGATAAAAACTGCTTTAAGGTTATACGTTTTCCATAGCCATAATATAACGTAAATGCCTTGCCATTTTCAAATTCACATTTCAAAAAGGACGGGCTGTCCAAATCCAGATAGGTCTTAAAATCTTCTCTGTCGATATCACTGATCGGTTCAACAACAATATAGGCCTCGTTGCTGTCATTAAAATTTATCTTTGATACACTCATATTTTCACCTTGTCTTTTGTCGTATTTTATTTATTTGCAGCAGAAAAAATTATAACTCAAAACCAGAAAAAACAAAATGAGACAGATGCTCAGGAGAGCCGAGTCAATAAACATCATAATCGTCATACCTACAGCTACCCAGAACATTATAAACCCTATAATGCGTTTCATAAGCATCTCCCCATAGTATTGGTCTTTATATTTTATGCACCCGATGCAAAAAAAGTGCTAGTTATCTTCAACTATTGTGTTGACCTGCTCGGCCACTTTGGCGTCGTCCATCGGATCCCCTTTTGCAAAACGATTCATAATATCCGGAACCATATCAATCAGCTTCATAAACGGTGACTGATGACTTTCTACAGGTATGATACGCACCACATCGCCGCGGATAACAAGAACGGCACATGGATCCATATTGCATCCCAATCCTCCTGCGGATGCATCTTTCTTTTTTGAATCTGAAGCTGTCGAGCCCGTTCCCATTCCAAAGCTGACATCCACTAGAGGAATAATAATCGTGTCATTGACGGTAATCGGTTCACCTACAACCGATTTTGTTGAAAGGATACCGTTCATACCGTCAAATAAAGACTGAACGGATGTGCTGAATGTATTTACTGCCATAAGGTTTCCTCCTTACTTTTAAAATGCTTTATAAATTTCAATAATTTTCTTAAATCTTTGTTTAACAGTCCCCGAAGTCCCCAGTAAAGGAAAATATACAAGCGAAGGGAACCACGAATATCAATATTTCCTTCCAAAACTGCCTGTTCAAAATCCGGCTGTAATGTCAGACTATCGCCATACCATGCATAAAGCATACTGGCATATCCGAGAATCTTTCCCGTATCCGAAGGTTTATCAAAACCAAAATGAATCTTTCCCGAAACTTTTTTCGGAAGTACATGCCGAAACAGCGAAGCAATTGCTTTTTTTCCAAAAGAAATGCTGCCCTGAGTAAAATCTGCGTTCCAGAAGCGCTCAGCCAATTCTTTCTTATGCATAAGCGCATCATATTTTTTACTAATGTGTTCGAAATGTTTTTCCAGACGTTCAAACAATCCAGGCTTATTTTTAGCTTTCGCCTTTGGAGACTTCTCAGCCCGTTTCACTTTCTTCGGCTTTGGACGCTTCTTTTCCGGTGCCGCAGCTTTCTCATTAAAATGGGCCTCTTCGGAATCTTTCTCTTCAAAGTGGTTCTCTTTAGATTGTTCTGCCGGATTTTTTATTTCAAGATCTTCTATCGGCGGACTTTCCGGTTCCAGGCTTTCCACTTCCGGCGGTTTATTTTCTGGCGGTTTATTTTCCGGCAACGCATTTTCTGGTGACGCATTTTCCAATGGTTCCGTTTGCGTTGGCTCAGAAAGCTCTGCAGACGCCGAAGATTTTTCAGTTTCTTCCGGGACATCATCTGTCTGGGCATCCGCCGTTTCCCCCATGCTGAAAATACGAAACCATAAAATGGAAGCTCTGGTCCAAAGCTTTTTGTCCTTAAATTCTCCCTGAACCTTCATCGCCCCAAATAACCAGGAAAGCTTTCCTGATGCTTCGGGCTGTCCGTCGTATGCAGCCGAAAGTTCATATTTAAAAGGAACGAAAAGGACAATCAGCACCGCAGCCAAAAGCAATGCCAGAATTCCCAGGATGATACATCCAAGTATTTTTAAAATCAACAGAATGATATGTAGCACATCAACACCTCTATACCGTAATACCCAAATAGCTCTTTATATCAAAACCGCGGGTATGGACATACACATCTTCAATAATATCTCTGACCACATCAAACGCTTCGGTTTTATCGGAAGCCAGTCCAACAATATAAATTCCATCCGTATTCATATCCGGTGTTCTTAAAAACTGACTTGGATAAATATCCAGAAGATTTTCCCGGCAATTTGACAGGGAAATACAATAATATCCCTTTGGCTTTTTCCCAAAAGCAATCTGAAAACGGACCCATTTTTCCTGTTTAATGGATTCCCCCAAATAAAGCTTTTTATACCATTTCATAAAATCACCTGAATTACTTGATATGTTGATGGGTAAATAAGTGGTCCTGGCAATACTCATAATTGCCATTGCAGCGGGAACAATAACGAAACTCCAATGTCTCATCATCTTCTTCCGTACGCCCGCAGACCGCACATTTATGATGGGTCGCCGACTTTTTCGCCTGCTTGACAGCTTTTGTATAAGTCATCTTTCGATGGACCTGTTTCGGCGAATAGCCCTTTTTTCGTATAATGGATGAGAAAAATAAAATAAAGTTCAAAAGCGACACAATAATAGCAATCCGTGTCCCCCAGTTACCCACAACCAGGCTGTAAGCATACAACGCCATATCGATATAAGCCAGCCATTTCATCTTAATTGGAAGGATGAACATAAGCAGCACTTCCATATCCGGATATTCAAAAGCAAAAGCCAGAAACAGCGACGCATTAATATACGTCGTATCTAGATAATAGACCCGTCCGGTAATAAGATAAATAATGATCGCCGCAAGGACCGTGCCGATCACCCCGGTAAAATAATAAACATTAAACCGGAAGCTTCCCCAGGTTCTCTCCAATACACTGCCGATCATATAGTAAAAATACAACGTAATGATAAAGAACAGAAGGCTGTCCGACGGCGACTGGAGCAGAAATGTAAAAATACGCCATATCTGCCCGCGCAGAATCTGACTGGCGTCCAGCATAAAATAGGTTTCATAGACTCCTGGCGTTGCGATACGCAGAATCATCCCCAGAACATATAATATGATGATATACTGCATCAGATTCGGAATGGCATATTTTCCGAATTTACGTTCCATCTTATCTAATAATGACATATAAAACCCTTTCTGTGAATATGAAAGGGGCTGCCGCATAAAAGCTGCCCCTTCCTTTTCCTGTTTTGCAATTAGTTTTATTATAGTAAAAGCCAGGTTTTTTGTCAACCGGCACTTACCGCCCACACTGCTGCCCTCTAGCCCTCCGTATCCGGAATATAGACCACATCATTTTCTGTCAGCATCAGCGGTTTCATTTGAGGATTGGCGTTTCGGAAGGTCTCGTAATCCAGATTAAAATGTTCCAGAAGCCAGTCCAGAGTATCCCCACCCTGAATAATATAAGGTATGTGTTTCACTGGTATACATAGTTTATCACCAATCCTCAGATTATAAACATCCACCGTGGGATTTTTTTCCATTAAATCTTCTAAAGTCACGCCGTACAGCCGGGATACCTTATATAAAGTGTCCCTTTCTTTAATCTCATGCAACATCCCGTCACATCTTCCGTATTCATTATCCTGACGCCGCACAAAATAATTCATAAGCCCACCTGTTTTTTATTTATTCTATGCTGTTTTCCAGAAAAAGGTGTATGATAACCTGCCAAAGAGAGTATTGAGTTTTTTGCCCGGTTGTACTATAATACATTCGACAAAGAATATATATTTTATATAGAAACTATTAGGAGGAATTGCATGAATACTACATATAGATTAGGAATTGATATCGGTTCAACAACCGTAAAGATTGCCTGTCTGGATGACAAAAATCAAGTAGTCTTCTCGGATTATGAACGTCATTTTGCGAACATCCGTGAAACACTTCTGGACTTGATCATCAAAGCTAAAAATGCCCTTGGCAATGTGAATATTCACGGTATGATCACTGGTTCCGGCGGTATGTCCATCGCCAAACCCATGAATATTCCCTTTGTTCAGGAGGTTATTTCCGTATCCACCGCACTCCAGTATTTTGAGCCAAAGACCGACGTGGCAATTGAGCTTGGCGGTGAAGATGCAAAAATCATTTACTTTTCTCAGGGAAATATTGAACAGCGTATGAATGGTATCTGTGCCGGTGGTACGGGTTCCTTCATCGACCAGATGGCGTCTCTTCTTCAGACGGACGCCTCCGGCCTGAACGAATACGCCAAAGACTATCAGGCGATTTATCCGATTGCGGCCCGCTGCGGCGTTTTTGCCAAATCAGATATCCAGCCATTGATTAATGATGGTGCCACAAAA
>CABRLU010000162.1 GCA_902471845.1 uncultured Lachnospiraceae bacterium
CAGTAAAATTGATGATTGATGAGATGCAGGAAGAGATACAAAGGAAGGAGCAGGCCATTCAGGCACAGGCTCAGGCCATTCGAGAAAAGGATGCGGCACTGAAACAAAAAGATATAGAACTTGAAAGTTTTGTACAGCGTATTGCAGAACTCGAAAAGAAGTTAATGGAGAAATAAGAAGATGAATATACGAAAGAGAAAAAGGGGCAAAGCTATTATGTGAAAGTTTTGCCCCTTATATATGATAAAATTATTTCAATGTATCCAGTGCGTAGAGAGCAGCGCCGACGGCGCCGACAATCTCCGGTTCCGGACAGATATAAAGTTTGGCCTGGATTTTTTCTTCCACGGCCCGGACAACGCCTGGATTTTTTGCAACGCCGCCGGTCATCATATAATCCGGTTCCAGACCAATCCGTTTTAGAAGAGAGTAGGCTTTATTTGCGATGGCCTGGCAAATGCCATTGGCAATATCGGACTCTTCTTTATTATTAGCAATAAGAGAGATGACCTCGGATTCGGCAAAAACGGTACACATGCTGGTGATTTCAATATCTTCGGTGGACTTTAAGGCCGCAGGGCCCAGTTCATCAATGCCGATTTCCAGGGTACGGGCGATGGCTTCGAGAAAGCGTCCCGTTCCTGCGGCACATTTATCATTCATCACAAAATCGATGACCTCACCGTCTGCATCCAGCTTGATAGCCTTGCTGTCCTGACCGCCGATATCAAGGATGGTCCTGATTTTTGGGTTGAAGTAGTGGGCGCCCCGTCCATGGCAGCTGATTTCTGTCACATTTTCATCTGCAAAGGGAATGCTGACCCGACCGTACCCGGTGGAGACAATCCAGGAAATATCCTCTTTCTTCAACCTGGCCTTTTCAAGAACATCAGTTAAAATACGTTCAGCACTTTCGCCGGATTTAGCTCCGGTTCGGATGACAGAAAAGGCTTTTATATTTCTTTCATTATCCATAATGACGGCGTTGGTAGAAGTAGAACCGCTGTCTATACCCATAACATACATAGTCTTATCTCCTTCAGATGTTTTGATTTTTTGTTTGGCCTGTTTTTTGTGTTCATCGCCGGATTTTTGTACGGATTCCAGAAAGGCCTCCATCCGGGTGAGAATCTGGCCGTAGCTTTGAGTTGTGTTATCTGTTTCCAGCAGAAGCAGCGGCTTTTGAATGATTTCTTTCAGCCAGGCATATTCATAGGAATAACTGTCACAGAACTGGACGGTATGATAGATAATACCGTCGGCGCTGTCTGCATATTTCTGAATGAGCAGGTCCCGGTTAGCGGCAGTTTCCATACGCATACATGGGAACTGGCTTAAAAGGCCGCGAACATAGCCGGTGAATATATTGTCCTTTTCATAGAGAAGTTTCCGGTCCAGGCCAGTGCAGGTGATGTCAAAGGCAACCTCTGTGCCGTGTTCGTTAAGAATTTTGTGGATGCTCTTATTAGCTCTGGCGCCGAGAATACCGATGCGGGTGCCTTCTGCGTGATGAATCGTCGCCTGTTTTTCGGTTTCTCTCTGTAAAATAGCTTCCAGTTTCTTAATATCGAATTTCTTTCCGGAGAATTTTTCGTAGGCGGCAATCATTTCGAGAATGCGAAGTTCATAGAGCTTGATGCCGCCGTCTTTGGTGATTCTCGGGATGTCCAGAATATAAATAAAGGTGTCCGGTAATTTTTCCACCAGTACATCATAAAGGCGTCGAATACTATCGCAACAGGTCGTCAGAATAATACCCTCGTAGTGGTTTGCAAGCACGTCTTCCAGAACGCCTTTGGCAAAGCTGCAGATATTTGGGTGCATCAGAGTATCGGCCTGATTAAAGCTGGTCACCTCCGGTTCGATGCGTTTCATTTCAAGGCCCATGGATTCAAAAACTTCAATGGGCGTATATTTACAGATATATCCAATCATTGTTTTTCCTCCTCGATCATTTCCAGAAAGGCTTCCAGCCGGGTCTTGATCTGGCCGTCATGGCTGTTCCGGTGGTCGATGCCGTCTCCGTCTAAGATCAGCATCGGAATATTTCGTTCTTTCATGGCTTCTTTGAGAAGAATGCTTCCGCCGGAGGCCTGCTTACAGCCCCAGTGGCAGAAATGAATGACAGCGTCGGGGTGAAGGGTATCGGCCAGATTTCCGATAGCCTGGGCTTTGTGACTGTAGGAGCCATTATAAACATTTTTAATCAGCTTCCGAGCCAGGGAGCGGAATGGGTCTTCCGGGTCCAGAGTGTCTGTAAAATCAAAGACAATGTCTCCAGCCAGGAGCTGATATTTTTCGCTGCTGTTAAAATAGTGTTTTAAACTCTCCTGATAATAGGGGATTAAATGAATCCAGAGAATGCGTTTTCCTGTAAATGGCGGGCAGGTCTGGATTTCACGGTTCATAAAACGGATTAAATCTAAAAATTTCTGAGTACCCATTAAAAGGTGAGTTCCCATCATGATATATAGCTGATGAATCAGTTCACCCGGATAATAATACTGCTGAGCCAGCTCATAAAATTTCATCAATTCTTCACGGGTTTCATTTTCAATGCGAAGAGATTCTTTTAATTTTTCAAGCTGAAATTTCCGACCGAGATACTCTTCCATATCGTGGACCATGGTTTCCAATTGGGAAGCCAGATAATCCACCGAAGCATTGTCGTCGGTATAAGGCACGTCCAGCAAAGTAAAAGGTACGCGATTTTTCTTTTGCAGATAGCGGAAAGTGTTCAGATTCCCGTCACAGGATAAAGAAGTGGTGACCGCATAGGAGGCCGGCGGCACGACGCCGCTTTCCACAGCTCCGATAAAGGTTTTGTGATAGGAGCAGAGAGTCGGTGCAAAACCAAGGCTCTGGGCAAAATCAATAAAAAAATCCTCTAAATGGTAGCCGGATACATAACAGGCCAGACATTCGATGGAAAGGGTGTTCAGGCCGAAGCTGTGAATCAGCTCGCAGGGTGCAAAAATATTGCCCCAAATGTAGCTTTTCTTATGGCTGAGAGCGTCAGCCACCATATTCATCATCATATCTTCCAGCTTCTGATAGCCTTTTGTAATATTTTTATTAGGAAGAAAATGGGTTCGAAGGCAGTTAGCCCTAAAGCCGAGAAGTATTTTATCCCAACTCTTTTCAGGTTCTGCTTCGGTTTTTGTTTTTACATATTGAATATATTTGTCTGCGATATTCATAAAATCCTCCGGATGTTCACAATTTTCGAGTCATTAGAAATTATAGAACCTCCGGAGGACAAAGTCAAATTTATTCGTCAAAGACGGATAAAGCGTTGGTGAAATCTTTGATTAAATCGTCGGCGTCTTCAATACCTGTGGAAACACGCATCAGGCCGCCGGTAATATTCATTTTTTTGCGGTCCTCTTCCGGCACATGCATATGAGAGGAAAGCAGCGGATAAGAGAGGGTTGTCCGGATACCGCCCAGGGTCGGCGCATAGTTGGCAATATGAAGCTTATCCATAAAGGCATTGATTTTCTGGCGGTCGTCCGGCATCTCAAAGCTGAACATTCCTGTGGCACGATATGGAGATGTAAATAATTTTTCTGTCAGAGCATGCTGTGGGTGGCTTTCAATGATTGGATGGTTGACCACCTTTACATGGGGATTCTTTTCAAGAGCAAGAGCCAGTTTTGCCGCATTTTCACACTGGGTTTTAATACGAAGTCCGGCCGTGTGGATACCACGGAAAATCATCCAGGAGGCAAACGGGCAGCCGGAAGTACCGGTCAGCATACGAACGGTATGAATTTTTTCAAACAGGGCCATGTCTTTGATGGTGATAGAACCAGCAAGAGCGTCGGAGTGACCGTTTAAAAACTTGGTCAGACTGTTGATGACGATATCGGCGCCCAGAGTCAGCGGTTTTACACAGATTGGGGTGGTAAAGGTATTATCCACCATGAGGATAGCCCCGGCTTTATGAGCGATTTTTGCAATTGCTTCGATATCACAGAGACGGTCGGTCGGGTTGCTGGCTACTTCCGTGTAAAGCATTTTTGTATTTGGTTTGATGGCCGCTTCCACAGCTGCAAGGTTATCAAAAGGTACAAAGTCTGTTGCGACGCCATAGTTTTTCAAAATGGATGTGATGGCGTCGAAGGTTTCACCATAAATATTGGCGTTGCAGACCATATGGTCACCTGGCTGGAACAGGGCAAAATAGGTGGTGGTAATGGCGCCCATACCGGAGGAAAAAATCAGGGTGTCTGTTCCCTGTTCCAGATAGGTAATAACGTCGGCCAGAGCTTTCCGGTTTGGATTCCGGGTACGGATGTAAGTGTAGCCCTTTGTATCATAGGTGTGTTCAACGTTATCCAGATTGCCCATATTAAAGGCACTGGTCATGAAAAGCGGAAAGGCTTCCGGCGAAATATCCATGCCATTTACATGGTGTCCTTCATAAAGAATACGGGTATCTTCCGCAAAAGAAATATCATCAAATTCAAATTTTTCCATAAGTTCGACCTCCATTTTGTTTTCTTGCTATCGTTATAAACCCTGTTGCAAGGTGAGAGTCAAGAGGAAGAAGAAAAAAATTCATTGAAAAATATGAGAAGGAATCTTACAATAGATGCAAGGATTATGGACGTGAGGTGAAACGTGTGAATTTACGGGAGCAGGAATACATATGTACCATTGCAAAATATCGGAGTATTACAAAGGCGGCAAAGGAACTGAATATTACCCAGTCGGCCCTGAGTCTTTTTGTTCAAAATGTGGAAAAAAAGTTGGGAGCCCCTTTGTTCGAAAGATATAAAAAAGAAGTTCTTCCTACCTATGTGGGGGAATTGTATCTGGAATCTGCCAAAAATATCCTGGCGGAAGGCGAGAAATTTGATCTGCAGCTTCAGGCATATTTTACGAAGGGAAAGGGCCGGGTACGATTTGGAATTAACAGCCGCCGTTCACCGTTGATTGTTCCGGAATTGTTGATTGAGATGCGAAAATTGTATCCGAATGTGGAGATTATCGTTAAGGAATCGGATACCCTCAGTCTGGTCTCAATGCTTTTAAGTAATGAGCTTGACTGTGTATATACCTAAGATCGGAAGAGCGTCGTGTAGGGAAAGAGTGTAGAT
>CABRLU010000163.1 GCA_902471845.1 uncultured Lachnospiraceae bacterium
CCGCAAAGCGGCCGTTGGTCACCGCACCAGCGGCCGCTCAGCACCGCAGAATGCATCCCTTCACTCATTTGGACAAAGGGGGCCGAAATGCACACCCATTTTTGAGATTTTCCAAGACAAATTTTTTATCTACCGAAAATATCCCCTCACTTATTTGGAATTACAAAGCCAAATGACACCCTATTTCACAGAAAAATGAGAAAATATTTTTCGGTTGCAGGTGCTTTGTTTTGCTCACCCAAAAAAGTCCCTTCACTTATTCCCACTGGGAGAGGTCGAATGCACACCCTAAATCTCAAAAAATTTTTTATCCCTTCACTTATTTGGAATTAAGAAGCCGAAACGCACCCTGTTTTTACAAAAATTTTGAAAAATATTTTTTCGATTGAGGGCCTTGATTCTGCTTGCTCAAAAAGTCCCTTCACTTATTCCCACTGGGAAGAGGCAAATTCCAACCCTGTTTCAAAAAATATTTTGCTGTTTGCAAAACCCCTTCACTTATTTGGAATTAAGAGGCTAAAACGCAACCTGTTTTTCAGAAAAAGCAGAAAAATTTTTTTGAAAAAACTGTTTATCTCAAAAACTTCCCCTCACTTGTTCCCACTGGGAGAGGGCATTTGGGGATAGTAGTCCCGAAAAAAGGCAAAAAAATTTGCCCACCGGATATGGCGGGCATTTACGTGTTTATAGAAAATAATGATTCGGATTGTCTGCTGTAAATTGGATAACAAAAAATAGGCTGCTCTGTTATGAGCAACCTATTTTGGTTTTGGTTATTCTGTTTGCAAAATACCAATGTCCTGAAACATGAACTGCATTTTATCGATTTCCTTTTCCGTATGGTAATGACCGCAGTACCAGCGTTTATAATCGATCCTTTCTTCGATCCTGTCGAGCCATTCTTCTGTACTCTTATCCACGGAACTTTGGTCAATTCCGGAAAGAAAAACTTCTGTGGGTTCATATTTTAGGGGGCAGGTATGGGAGAGTACAATGTCAATCTGATTTCCGTGCCTTGCAAGCTGCTGTTCCACATAAACCTTGATGTCCGCAGAAGGTTGTTCATTCGGGAACCACGCCCAGCCCCGTGCAAGACGATAATATTTGTCCACGCTGTACGCCCCGCCAATGGCGATGCAAGCCTGTTTGCCGAAGCGATAGATTTCGCCATCCTTTGCAAAAAGGATGTGCGGGTACGCCTCTTCATACCAAACCGTTCCGCCGCAGTATTCCTTTGCCTGATAGCTCGGAATATCCGCAGGGCGCATCTCATGGTTTCCGTGGATACAGAAAGTCGTGAACGGAAAACTGTTTGCAAATCTTTTGCGGACTGCGTCCTTTTCTCCTGTGTAGTAGTTGAGCCCTGCGTCACCCAATACAATCATAACATCCTGTTCGGTCGGTTGTATTTTGTCTGCAAAGGCAAGGTAACGGCTGAAATCGCCGTGGGTATCTCCTGTGATATAAAACATAAAATCATCTCCATTTAACCGCTTTTCAGCGGCTTTTTTACGATTGATCCAGATACGCCTGAACATCAAACCGGAAGTCTTTGAATTCATGCGGGTGCTTTTGGGGCAGCATATCTGCCTTTTCCTGAATCTGTCCGGCAATCTTGAAAATGTCGATTCCCGAATATTTCCTTGCAGCTTTCAGAAACCGCAAAATTTCGTTCCCGCTTATGGTGAAATCAAAGCCGGTATATTTCTCCCAAATCCATTTACCGCCCGGCACCTCCCGAATGGGTTCATGATAGGAAATCAGCAGAAAATCGTCTTTCAGGAAATGGTTGACCCATAAATTCGGGATATATTTCAGATCCGCAACGCCTTTTGCGGAAAGATATCCCCACCGCTTACAATATCTTCCGTGAACATACCACTCTGGCAAATCTTCCGGCTTTATCTTGGTGGGGTAGACCATGTCGGAAAACAGATACCCGTCTTTATCCTTGATATATTGCATCCGATGACAAACCCAGACGATTTTCTCTATCGTATATAAATTCTTTCTAAACCTTTTCATGAGGTTCCTCCTTCCCGGCTGAAAGCCGCTTGAAGTTTCTGTTATTCTCCACCAACTCGTCAAAGGTAACCGGCATTAGGCCGTTGATGTCCGCTCCGGCGTTGAGCACATTGCCCCGTGCTGCCAGCAGGGGCCAATAATCCATGCTCGTATCGTTGTGAATATGTCCGTGGATCATATAAGACCGCCCGGCGTGCTTCCACGTGACCATGGGATAGTGGCACAGGGTCAGGGCGTGCTGCCCGTCGGTGGTTTCCAGAAACTTGTCAATGCTTTCAAAATATCTCGAAATATCCGCCTTTGTCATCCATGAGCCGTCGTGATTGCCCACGATCAGGCGCTTTTTCCCCTTGAGCCGCTTCAGGATTTCTTCAAAATTGACCGACCGAAAAAACATATCGCCAAGGATATATACCGTGTCGTTACCCTTTACACGGCTGTTCCAGTTTGCAATCAAAGCTTCGTCCATCTCTGCGGCGCAGGAGAAGGGACGGCCGCAAAAGCGGATGACGTTTTCGTGCCCGAAATGGGTATCCGCAGTAAAATAAATCATGTTGCTTTTCTCCTTCTTCCAAATAAAAACAGAGCTGCCAAACACGACAGCTCTGCACGATCCTGAAATTTCTTCAATTACCGTTTTCGTCTGCGCCGTATGCGTAAAAAGCCCCTATGCAGTTTTAACCCGGATTCCACGGAGGACAATCCGAGCGTAATGAGATTCGATTTTAAAATGATCGTATGCAGCATCGTTTTTTCCTCCTTCGGGTAGTTAGTTGTAAGGGATATGATACACGGTTTTGGGTTGTATGTCAAATGTGCGTCTTGCGCCGCCTTGCTCAAGCCAATGCAACTGGATAGACGGCTCTTTCATGCAAAGTACAAATATCACCGGATAAAACCTGCAAAATCCACGATAAATCGGCAAAAAACATTGATTTTCTTCTCGGTTCACTGTATAATTATACTGTGTTTTTATATCTACCCGAAAGTGAGGGCGAAAAATGGATTTGAATGTTGAACGCTGGTGCTCAATGAAAGAGATTTGCGAATATCTTGGCGTCAGCCGGGACACCGTTTTAGCTTGGATTGAAAAAAGAGAAATGCCCGCCACGAAAATCGGCAGGCTGTGGAAATTTAAGATCAGCGAAGTGGACGCATGGATGAAATCCGGCGTTGCGGCGGAGAAATAACGGAGCACATGATGGACGAACAGAGATTGAAAGCCTTTGAAGATATGCTTGCCGGCATCTTGAAGCAGTATGACGATACGACAGAAAAGATGGCAAAGCTTAAAGTCGAAAGCAAAGAGAAAACCGTCACCTACCGCCAACTTTTCGCCAATAAATTGCAACTTCAGGCAATGCTGTCCTATTATCGGATTTACGGGTTGGTGGACGATAAGGCATAACAGTAAAAAGAAATTTTTAATATTTAAGAAAGGAGCCGTAACAATGGCTACTGAAAACAACGCCAATATCGGCTTTGAAAAACAGATTTGGGATGCGGCTTGCGTCCTTCGAGGAAATATTGATGCTTCAGAATATAAGTCTGTTGTTCTTGGGCTTATATTCTTAAAATACATATCGGATCGCTTTGAAGCAAAGTATCAGGAACTGGTTGCTGAGGGCGACGGTTTTGAAGAAGACAAGGA
The DNA here is from genome assembly GCA_902471845.1 of uncultured Lachnospiraceae bacterium. Classification (GTDB taxonomy): domain Bacteria; phylum Bacillota; class Clostridia; order Lachnospirales; family Lachnospiraceae; genus Frisingicoccus. The sequence goes on from CABRLU010000163.1 coordinate 3,677, forward strand.
TGAATACACGGCCGAGAACATCTTCTTTGTTCCGGAGAATGCAAGATGGAGTGTTATATCCGCTGCTGCGCACACGCCGGAGATTGGAACCGTTATCGATGAAGCCATGCGCAGCATTGAAAAAGAGAATAAACGGCTCAAGGACATCCTTCCCAAGAACTTTGCCCGCTCCGAATTGGACAAAAGACGGCTCAGTGAAGTCGTTGACCTCTTTACGAACATCCAGATGATCGAACACGGAGACAGCAAGGATATCCTCGGGCGCACCTACGAATACTGCCTTGCTAAATTTGCTGAGCAGGAAGGAAAACTCGCTGGCGAGTTTTATACGCCGTCTTGTGTTGTCCGCACTCTTGTTGAAGTATTGCAGCCCTACAATGGACGTGTTTATGATCCCTGCTGCGGCTCAGGCGGTATGTTTGTCCAATCCTCAAAGTTCATCGAGAATCACGGCGGGAATATTAAAAATATCTCCGTGTATGGTCAGGACTCCAATCCCACCACATGGAAACTGGCACAAATGAACCTCGCTATTCGTGGAATTGAAGCTGACCTTGGCAAGTTCAATGCCGACACTTTTTTCAATGACTGCCACCCACAACTCAAAGCCGACTTCATTATGGCAAATCCACCTTTCAACCTTTCCGGCTGGGGGCAGGACAAACTTCTTGACGATGTGCGCTGGCAATACGGCACGCCTCCCGCCGGGAACGCAAACTTTGCTTGGTTGCAGCACATGATTTGGCACCTCGCCCCAAACGGGCGAATTGGCATGGTGCTCGCAAATGGCTCTTTGTCTTCTCAGTCCGGCGGTGAGGGCGAAATCCGTAAAAACATCATCAATGCCGACCTTGTGGATTGCATTGTTGCTATGCCATCGCAGCTCTTCTATACAACGCAGATCCCCGTTTCCCTTTGGTTTCTCGCTAAGAATAAAAAGCAAAAGGGTAAGACCTTATTTATCGACGCAAGAAAACTCGGAACAATGGTAACACGCAAGCTGCGTGAGCTGACGGACGAGGATATCAAGAGGATCGCAGATACCTATAACGCCTTTGTAGATGGTACGCTGAAGGATGAAAAAGGCTTCTGTGCCGTTGTGACTACGCAGGATATCGCAAAGCAGGATTACATTCTTACGCCGGGACGCTATGTAGGCATCGAAGAACAGGAAGACGATGGCGAGCCGTTTGAAGAAAAGATGAGTCGGTTGACCTCTGAGCTTTCGGAGCTGTTTGCGAAATCACATGAGCTTGAGGCTGAGATCAAAGAGAGACTGGGGGTGATTGGATTTGAATTATAAGACCTGCCCTGTTTCAGAGTTGATAGACGAAATAGCAATGGGGCCGTTTGGCTCAAATATAAAAGTTGATTGCTTT
>CABRLU010000164.1 GCA_902471845.1 uncultured Lachnospiraceae bacterium
TCAATGATGATCCTCAGGTAGTGGCATGGATGGATGAAAAGCTTTCTGAGGCGCCCCAGGTACTGCCGGTCAGTTTGAAAAAGGACGGTACTTTTTCAAAAACATCCAGTATTGCGAGCAAAGATCAGTTGGATGAGCTTGGCTATCTGGTTCATCGGAGAATTGAGCAGCTGGCGGAGGGCTGGATGTCGGGGGATATATCAAAAAATCCATATGTGTTGATTAATGGAAGTAAGAAAAGGACGGCCTGTGATTTTTGCAGTTATCGGGGAATCTGCCGTTTTGATGAGCAGGTGGAGGGCTGCGAGTACCACCGTCTGATGCATCTGTCTGCCGATGAAGTATGGCAGCGAATTTATGAGGAGGTGAGAGAAGCATGGGAAAATCGTGGACCGAAGAACAGCGGCAGGTCATAAACTTACGGAATCGAAGTCTTCTTGTTTCCGCGGCAGCCGGTTCGGGGAAAACAGCGGTTCTTGTGGAACGTATCATTCAAAAAATCACAGATTCCACCCGGCCGATGGACATTGATCGATTGCTTGTGGTGACATTCACGAAAGCAGCGGCAGCAGAAATGCGGGAGCGGGTCATGGCGGCTGTGGATGCCAGACTTTTGGATGATCCGGAAAATACCCATCTTCAAAAACAGAAAATGCTTCTCCCTTCTGCTATGATTACCACCATTGACAGTTTTTGCATGAGTGTACTGCGGGAGCATTTTGATACCATTGGTCTGGATCCGGGATTTCGTGTCGGAGATCCCCAGGAAATTACTCTGTTAAAGCAGGATGTGGCGGAGCAGCTTCTTGAGGATTGTTATGCGGAAAAAACAGAGGAATTTATTGCCTTCTCTCAGACCTATTCCAGTGGTAAGCTGGATAAGGGGCTGACTGACTGGATTTTAAGAATTTATGATTTTTCTCAGAGCTATCCCTGGCCGGAAGAGTGGCTTAAAAAGTCACTGACGATGAATCCGGGCGCCATGAAGGAAAGGGCGGAGAACAGTCCGATGGTCTGCCTGATCATGGAAGAAACCCATCGGATTCTCAGGGAGATGGTGGATATTCTGAAAACAGCTCTGGATATGAGCCTTGGTATCGGAGGACCGGCCCTGTATGAACCGATGCTTTTGTCAGATCTGGAACAGACGGAAGCAATGCTTGAATGTACAACATGGGACGATGTTTATGACCATATACAACATATGGAATGGAAGCGGCTGTCAGGAAAAAAGCAGCCGGAAGCCGATCCTTCGGTCGTGGATATGGTGAAGACCCTGCGTCAGGAAGCCAAGGATGTGTTTGGATGGCTTAAAAAGAATTATTTTGCCGAAAGCTTGTCAGAGGTGCTTTCCAAAGAGGCACGGATTTTACCGGGACTTGCGGTGCTGATTCATCTGACAGAGGAATTTTCACAGAGATTCCGGGAAGAAAAAAGGCAGAGAAACTTAATCGATTTTAATGATCAGGAACATTTTGCATTAAATATATTATTGGATGAACACCATGAACCGACGGCGGTGGCAAAAGGATATAGTGAGCAGTTTGAAGAGATTATGTGCGATGAATATCAGGACAGTAATCAGGTTCAGGAGACACTGTTAAACAGCATTTCCAGAGAGCGGGAAGGGCAGCCGAATATTTTTATGGTGGGCGATGTTAAACAGAGTATTTATCGTTTCCGAATGGCGGAGCCGGAGATTTTTCTCGGAAAGTATCAAACTTATACAAAGGAAGAGAGCAGTCATCAGCGAATCGACCTTCATAAAAATTTTCGAAGCCGGGCCTGTGTGCTTGAGAGTATCAACCGGATTTTCGAATCTTTAATGACGCCGGAAATCTGCGGCATGGAATATGATGCGGATGCGGCCCTTTATCCGGGACTTGACTATCCGAAAACGGAACAAAAAATTTCCGAGAGCGCCGAATGGCTTATGGTAGAACATGGAAATGACCCGGAGATGACGAAACGGGAAGCGGAGGCAAGGGCTGTGGGCCTGCGTATCCGGGAGATTATGAATGAGACTTCCGGACTGTGGGTGATGGACGCCGAATCCGGAGCATACCGCAGAGCAGAATACGGCGACATCGTGATTTTGCTCCGGACGGTAAAAAACTGGACGGAGGATTATGTACGGATTCTTAAAGACATGGGGATTCCGGCAGTAGGCGAAACTTCATCCGGCTTTTTTGATACAGTGGAAATTCAGGGCATTTTAAATATGCTGCGAATTCTGGATAATCCTCTTCAGGATATTCCCATGGCGGCAGTCTTAACTTCGTCCATGGGGCGGCTCAACGACGAAGAGCTGGCTGAGCTGAGGCTGGTGAATCGTTCGGTGCATGTGTATGAAAATATCCAGGACTATTTGAAGCAGGGGGACAATCCGTTTTTGACGGAAAAGCTGAATTCTTTTCTTGCGGTGTATGATCAGCTGCGGAGAAGAAAGATTTATCTTTCCATTGAAGAACTTATTCATGAAATCTATGAAATGACCGGATATGTGCAGCAGATGTTTGCCATGCCTGGCGGCGAAGTACGGCGGGCGAATCTGGAACGGCTTGTAGAATATGCCAAAGATTTTAAAAATACCAGTTATCGGGGATTGTTTCACTTTATCCGCTATGTGGACCAGCTGAAAGAATCCAAAGAGGATTTGGGCGGCGCCGTACTTCCGGGGAATGCAGGCCAGGCGGTGCGGATTATGAGTATTCATAAAAGCAAGGGACTGGAATATCCGATCTGTTTTGTGGCAGGGCTTGGAAAAGCCATGAACTTTACCGAATCCCGGAGCCGGATCGTGGTCCATGCCCGTTATGGTGTCGCGGCAGATGGTGTGGATCTGGAACACCGGGTAAAGATTCACAGTCTGTCGAAAAAAGTTTTTGCCAGAAAACTGCTGCTGGATCAGATGGGAGAAGAAGTTCGTGTACTTTATGTGGCCTTGACCCGGGCCAGAGAAAAGTTGATTCTTGTAGGAACGGTGGAGGATATGGAGCAGACCGCTGAAAAATGGTCTCTGGCCGGCAAGGCACCGGTGCCTCTGACTTACAGCCGGATGCTCCGTGCAAAAAGCTATCTGGATTGGCTCGGTCCCCTTTTGTGGTCTGACGGACAACAGGGGGCAGAGCGGGGATTTGAATTCCGTTGTATCAATCCGGCCCATATGGCCGCAGAGGATATCCGGGAGGAGATTCAGTCGGATGGTGAAAAGGAATTTTTGCGTGGCTGCATGAAGGTCAAAGAAGAATGTCGTTCGTTGTATCATATGATTGATGAAAAGCTGCGATGGGAGTATCCGCGGGAACTGATGACCAGGCTTCAGGGGAAAATGACGGTCAGTGAATTAAAGAAGATGGCCGGTGAAGAGGTGAACGGCATCGTCCTTTATCCGGAGACGAAGGAGAAGATTTCACCGGATTTGGGGAATCCCCTTTATGTAGCTCAGCAAAAGGGAACGGCGACACATAAGATATTTGAATTATTGCCTTTTGCAGAGATTTCTTCCGACGAGGAGGTTGCCGGTTTTATCCGGCAATGTGTGGAAAAAGAACAGATTCCGGCTTTCTGGGAAGAGCTTATCCCGGCAGAAAAAGTGTTTGCTTTCTGTCGGTCCGAATTGGGACAGCGGATGGCTCGGGCGGAAAAATCCGGAAAGCTATACAGGGAGCGGCCTTTTGTTATGGGAATTCCTGTGCAGGAAATTTATCCGGAACTGGCTGCGGGGGAGACATCCGACACTTCCGAAACTTCCTCAGATGGAGAAAACAGGAGTGTAACCTCGGAGCGAATCCTGATCCAGGGTGTCATTGACGTTTATTTTGAAGAGGATGACGGTGTTGTTCTGCTGGATTATAAGACAGACAGAATTCCGAAAGGTGAGGCAGGAGATAAAATACTGATCAAACGGTATAAAACTCAGTTGGATTATTACCAGAAGGCCATCGAACAAATATCCGGAAAAAAAGTGAAAGACAGGATTTTATATTCTGTTATAATGAACAGAGAAATCCACTGCTGATGAATAGACCTGCTTTTTCGTGGTCATAATCAAGATAACGGAAAGGCAGGTGTGAGACATGGAGCAGAAGAAGGAGTCCCGCTGGCAGCAGGTTATGGAGCAATTCAATGAGCCGGACAAATGGGAAAAAAAGACGCCGGAGGAGCAGGCGCGGGAACGGCTTAAATTTGAAATTACCGAAGAACTGGGATTGCTTGATAAAGTGGAGGCGCTTGGCTGGAAGGGACTGACAGCGAGAGAGACCGGGCGTATTGGCGGTCTTATGAATCAAAAGAAAAAAGAGAAAAGAAACGGGGAATAAAGCATGGAGGCTTATTCAGAATTTGCCCAGGTGTATGATTTATTCATGGACAATATACCTTATGAAGAATGGTGCGATTATCTGGTGACGCTTTTAAAACAGCATGGTGTGTCCGATGGTCTTGTTTTGGAGTTGGGCTGCGGTACCGGTAATATGACCGAAGCTTTAAAACGCCGGGGTTATGATATGATCGGCATTGATAATTCGGAAGAAATGCTGGCGGAAGCTATTGAAAAAAATATGTCCAGCGGGACAGAGGTCGCTGCGGCGGATGACAGGATGTCCGAAGGCATGAAGGATGGACTGAAACCGGCCCTTTATCTGTGTCAGGACATGCGGGAGTTTGAATTATACGGAACGGTTCGGGCGATTGTCAGTGTCTGTGACAGCATAAATTATATTCTTGAGCCTGAGGAACTGATTCAGGTGTTCCGGCTGGTCAATAATTATCTGGATCCGGATGGAGTTTTCATATTTGACTTGAATACACGCTATAAATATGAGAAAATACTCGGCGAGCAGACCATTGGGGAGACCCGGGAGGATCACTGCTTTATCTGGGATAATTATTACGATATTTCGTCCGGAATCAATGAATATATTTTGAATCTTTTTATTCAGGGCGAAGATGGCCGTTATGACCGTTACGAAGAGGTTCACTACCAGAGGGCCTATGACCTGGAAGAAATCCGTCAATTGATTGAAGTTTCGGGGCTTCGGTGGGAAGGGGCTT
>CABRLU010000165.1 GCA_902471845.1 uncultured Lachnospiraceae bacterium
GGCTTCGTATTCGGTCATCACATTGCCTTCGACGGCCGGACTATGATGCAGGTCATAGGTAACGTGAGTTAATTCCCAACCGGAGGCCTGAACTTCTTCCAGAGAAAAATCAAAAAGCGGCCGATTGTCGGTCTTGAAGACGACCTCGCCCTCCGGTTTGAGAATCTCATTGTAGCGGCGCCAGTAGTCCCGATAGGTCAGACGGCGTTTCGCGTGGCGGTCCTTAGGCCATGGATCGGAAAAATTCAGGTAGATGCCATCAACTTCATGTTCGGCGAAAACGTCGGTGATCTCTTCCGCATCCATACGGATGAAACGAAGGTTATCACCTTCGAAGGTTTCACATTTTTCCAGGGCGCGGACAAGGACACTGGAATATTTTTCAATGCCGATAAAATTTTTGTCCGGATTCCTTCGGGCCATTTCCAGAATAAACTGGCCTTTTCCCATACCGATTTCTATATAAAGAGGCTTCGAATTTCCAAAGACCTCATGCCATTGTCCTTTTTTCTCTGTAATATCACGGATGACCAGGGGATTGGCTGCAATGGTTTCCCGTGAGCCTTTTACATTTCGTAAACGCATGTACGTATCAACTCCTTCTCCGTAAGAATATATCATAAAATTGACTTTTTTTCTACTTTCGTTTACTATATAATGTAATGTAAATTTTCAGGTAAAGGAGAATTAGATGAAGCGATTATTTACGCTGTTCATGATTGGCATTCTGAGTCTGTCTTTGGCTTTTCCGGTTTATGCGGAGGAAGAAATTTACACGGAAGGAGAGTCGTCGGAGGTGACGTCGGAATCAGAGACGGAGACGGAGGCACCGCCGGAAATTAAGCCGGATGATGAGGTCTCAACGGAAGATATCGTCTTATATTCGGAAGGCGTTGCGGTTATTGACATGGATACGGGCGCAGTCCTTTATAGTAAAAATATGAACCGAAGATTGTATCCGGCCAGTATAACGAAAGTCCTTACCGGGTACCTGGCCTGCACATATCTGGATTTAAACGGAGAAATTACATTCACGAAAGAGGCTTTGGACGGCATTGATATATGGTTGGATATGAATATCGGAATGGAGGAAGGCGAAGTCCTTTCTGTAGACCAGGCGCTTCATGCGCTGATGATGGTTTCGGCCAATGAGGTTGCCTGCGGATTGGCAGAGGCCGTATCCGGTTCGGTTCCTGCCTTTGCTGAGTTGATGAATAAGACAGCGGCGGATATCGGATGTAAGAATACCCATTTTACCAATCCGAATGGCCTGCACGACAACAATCACTATACAACGGCCTATGACATGGCACAGATTGCCCGGCTGGCATATACAAATGAAAAATTCCGGTCGTTGCTTCAGGAACCGGTATATGTCATTGAGAAAACAAATAAAAAAGAAGAACCGATAGAGTTGATCCAACAGCATAAGATGTTTATGGATTCGGAATATACTTACGAAGGATGTCTGGGCGGAAAGACCGGGTTTACTTCGGAGGCGGGAAGCACGCTGGTCACCTATGCCGAGAGGAATGGTCTGCGGCTTGTCTGTGTGACGATGAAAGCGCAGAACTGGCATCATTATACGGATACGATTCAGGCGCTGGATTATTGTTTTAATACATACACAAAGACTTCTGTCACAGATCAGACAGATTTGACACTTCGGCTCAAAGCGGAGTTTGCTGATTTTGAGGATGTGTGGAATTTTAATTATCGGCTGAATAGCTGGAATTTCTTTTTGAATCCGGGAGCATTAGTGGATGTGAGAGTGGATGGCTCACTGGCCGAGCTGACAGAAACCTTTGTACCGTCGGATAGAGTGGTTTTGGGAGTTCCGCCTTATGACTCCTATACGGGCCAGTGCGGGACGGTGGAATATTACGACGGTGAACGCTGTATGGGCAGCGTTCCTGTATATATGGTTTTGCCGAAACTGACCTCGGGCACGACACTTTCTTTAAATGCCGTCATGTCCAATGAGCGCCTGATGGCAATGCTTGAGGAAAAACAGCAGCAGACGCCGGCTTCAGCGAAAGATTCGGTCAATGCGGCGGCAAATTCTCTCTATGGGCGGTTGAGCCGGATGGAGATATCACCTGTATGGGTAGCTGTTTGCGCAGCAGTGATACTTATTCTCATTCTGCTGTTCAGTTTATTTTTACAGATGATGCACCGGCGTCGGAGACGAAAAAATTATGAACAGCTTCGCAGGAAGCGTCTGGAAGAAAAGCAGAAAAAAGAAAATGAGCGTACACTTTAGTTTTGAAGTGTACGCTTTTCTATTGCGGTTAGTCGTTCGGATTTGATTCTTCAAATTCGTCGATAAATGGGTCGTCTGCCAGCATTTCGGAAGTCTGGTAATCTTTTGTATTGCTTAAATCCGGTTCAATATGCTTCTTTTTAAGAATGTAATTTAACAGCTTATTGATAAGGAAGGTAAGGACTGCGACAATCGGAACGCCGAGGAACATTCCAAGAGGCCCGGCGAGGGCACCGCCGACAGTAATGGCAAAGATAATGGAAATCGGCTGGAGGCCGGTGGATTTTCCGAGAATCTTTGGTCCGATGACAGAACCGTCCAACTGCTGAATTGCCAGAATCAAAACAGCAAAAATCAGAGAAGATTTTGGGCTGATAATGAGCAAAATCAATATACCCGGAATGGCTCCGATAAATGGCCCGAAGTAGGGAATCATATTGGTGATTCCGACAATTAAGCTGATGATCAGTGCATAAGGCAGTCTTAAAATGGTCATACAGGCGAGACAGAGGATACCGATGATGGTGGAATCTAGAGTCTTTCCGATGATGTACTGGCTGAAAATCTGATTACAGTCTTTTAAAGTATCAAACAGAGTGAGGCAGATGTCTTCCGGGAAAATGGCATAAGCTACCCGTTTTAATGATTTAATCAGCTTCTGCTTGCTGAATAACAGATAGCAGGAGATGACAAAGGCCAGTATAATGTTGATAAACCAGCTGATGATCGAAAGGCCGGCGCTGTATAAAAATGGAAGGACTGTTTCCGACATGAATGTACGGAAAAAGTTAAATAAATCCGGCATGACGTCTTCCGCTGTCTGGTAGATAAAGGATAAATCCAGAGATGGAAAGCGTTCATCCAGAGAGTAGAGCATATCCAGCGCATTTTGATAAAGCGTTGGGGAAATCCGGATAAGCTGGCTGATGCTGGTTATAATCTGAGGTACAATAAAGATAAATACGAGGATGATCGCACCGATGGCGATCACATAGGCCAGAATCATGGAGAGCAGCAGATGTCCGCGCTCAAATTTATGTTTGAGAGTTCTCTGGAAAAGAAAATTATCAATGTGTTTTACCATCGGATTAATAAAATAAGCAATTAAAAATGCAAGCAGAAAAGGTGAAAAGACGGACAGTATCTGACCAATCTGGCTTTTCGTGGACTGCCAGTTATTCGTAAATCGGAAGATCAGCAGGCAGATGGCAAAAGTTGCAATTGCGTAAATACTGATGGTAAAGTAAGTATTATTAGACTCGAAACGTTTTTTGCGCTTCGGCTGCTTTTTGGGTTCATCCATTATTCTCGTCTCCTATCATGTGAATATTCATATGCGGGTAATCCATGGCAATATGATGCCGGTCAAAGGATTTTTTGATTTCTTCCATCAATGTATAGTAAGCATCCCAGTATAATTCCGTAGGCACCCAGGCATGGATGACATACTGGATGGAACTGTCCTGATAGTCACGTACATGGACGGCAGGTAATGGTTCCTGAATTAAATCAGGAAAAGCGCAAATGGCTTCATGAAGGGCCTCTTTTACATCTTCCACAGGAGCATTGTAGGAAGCGCCAACAAAAATTTCAATACGCCGCTGAGTCTGGGAGGTATAATTAATGATTCGTCCTTCTGAAACCTGGCTGTTTGGAAGGAAAACCGTTTTATTCTCCGGAGTCAGAAGCTGAGTGTATATAAGTCCGGTCTGTGTGACTTTACCGGACAGGCTGTCCAGCTCGATATAGTCGCCAACGGCGAAGGGACGGGTAAAAAGAATGGTCAATCCCCCGGCCACATTGGATAAAAGCCCCTGAATAGACAGGGAAATCGCCAAACTGACCACACTCAATAATGCCACAAGGGATGTGGTCGGTATGCCGAGATATTCGGTGATAATAATAATGGAAATAAAAATCAACAGGATTTTCAGTCCGTTGATCAGGAATACCTGAATGGAACGGTCCAGAGAGAATCGCTGTATGATTTTTTTGATAATTTTTAAGATGATTTTGCTCACAATATAGCATAAAAGCGTCAGGAGTAAAATGTAAAATACTTTCTCTACCGAAAGAGAACCTATAGATAATCGTAAAATCTGAGAAATTGTATCCGTATTCATAAGAGGGGGGTTATTCGGTTTAACCGAACCTTCCTTTCTGTGTTAATATTAGAACTCTCTTTATTATAGTACAAAAAAGCGACAGGGGATACCGGTAAATCTTAAATATTTCAAAAAAAATTCTGTGGATTTTGTAAAAAGTACTTGCATATTTTCGGAAACCAGTATATAATTCTATTTGCACTGAAAAATACACAGTATATGCGCTTTTAGCTCAGCTGGTAGAGCACCTGACTCTTAATCAGGGTGTCCAGGGTTCGAGCCCCTGAAGGCGCATGTAAAGCACTGTTTTTGCAGACGTAGGAGCTGCGGGGACGGTGCTTTTTTCTTGTGCTGAAAAAGTCAGTAAAATCAAGCCTTTCTGGGGCTTCACCCTTTCCTGCTATCAATAATTGTGAATATATTTTGGATTTAGAAATGAATTTTTTGATGGTTACACTTGCCCATACTTTGGTTACACTTAAATAGACAGTGCTTTTTCGATTAATAATTTCTTCTCATCTTCATCTTTCCGGTCAAAACAATAGTTTCCGAGCGTCGTTCTTTCATCAGAATGACCGACCATTTCGCGGATGGTATTAATATTGACGTGTGCATCTAAAAGAGACGATATATAAGTTTTTCTTGCCTTGTGAGAGCTTTTTGGGATGATTCCA
>CABRLU010000166.1 GCA_902471845.1 uncultured Lachnospiraceae bacterium
AGGCGGCAGTGCGCTGATCTCAAAGACGATGGGTGAGGGCGATAAAGAAAGAGCAAAACGATTGTTCTCACTTTTTATCTATGTATCGGCAGGCTGTGGGGTTCTCATTGCCGCCGCAGGCATTATTTTCATCCGTCCTGTCGCCGCCTTTCTCGGTGCAGAGGGGACGATGCTGGATGACTGCGTTCGTTATGGGCGAATTATTTTAATCGCCCTTCCGGCTTATATGCTCCAGTTTGAGTTTCAGAGTTTTTTTGTTACTGCTGAAAAGCCCCATTTGGGCCTGGGTGTCACGATCGCAGCAGGAGTGACGAATATGATACTGGATGCACTTTTGGTGGCCGTATTTTCCCTTGGACTTGTGGGAGCTGCGGCGGCAACGGCAATCAGCCAGTGTGTCGGAGGCATTATCCCTCTCATTTATTTTTTGTGTCCAAATTCCAGTACCTTAAGACTGACCCGGACGAAATTCGACGGAAGGGCACTGTTTAAGGCTTGTACGAACGGCGTCTCTGAGCTGATGTCGAATATTTCCATGTCCATTGTCGGCATGCTCTACAATATGCAGCTGATAAAATATGCCGGTGAAAATGGAGTGGCCGCTTATGGTGTATTGATGTATGTCAATTTTATATTTCTTGCAGCATTCATCGGTTATTCTGTAGGCACGGCGCCGATCATCGGATATAATTATGGTTCCGGGAATCACAGTGAACTGAAAAATCTTTTGAAAAAGAGCCTGCGGCTCATCGGAATATTTTCAGTGGTCATGGTCATAGCAGCGGAAGGGCTGGCGCGTCCTCTTGCAGCCATGTTCGTAGGATATGATCCGGAATTGTTTGAAATGACGCTGCGCGGTTTTATTATATATTCCTTCTCGTTCCTCTTTTCAGGAATCGCCATTTTCGGCTCGTCCTTCTTTACCGCATTGAATGATGGATTGATTTCTGCGTTGATTTCCTTCCTGAGAACATTGGTATTTCAGGTGGCGGCTGTATTGATTTTTCCTTTGATCTGGGGAATTGACGGTATTTGGATGTCTATTGTGGCGGCTGAACTGATGGCTGTCGGTGTGACCGTTATGTTTTTATTGACGAAACGAAAAAAATATCACTATTAATGATGAGAGAGTTTCCATACGAATGGGTAGGGAAACTCTCCATTTCTGTCCATACATCCCGGAATGCAGTCTGTATGGAAATGCGAGGCTACATATCCGGGGCCGAGAGCAGACGTTCGATATTCAGCAGACCGTAGCCCTGTTGATTACGGGGTAGATGCAGATCTGTTGCCGTAGACTGAAAGTAATATTTCACCTGTTCATTGGTCATATCCGGATATTTGCTCAGGAAAAGAGCAGCGGCACCGGAGACGATGGGAGTCGCCATAGAGGTGCCGCTTCTGGCCGTGTAACCTGAAGTTTTGCCATAATAAGGTGGACTGCAGGAAATAATATTTGAGCCGGGAGCCACAATGTCCGGTTTTGGAACCATACGCCGGGTCGGTCCGCGGCCGGAATAGTTGTGAATACGGCTGCCGCCGAGAATGACCGTTTTATCGTCATCGGAGGAACCGACGGTAATGACTTTGCGGCTGATGCCGGGAGAAGTCACAGACATACGTTTCGGACCGTTATTTCCTGCGGCGACGACAACAACGATGCCATTATCCCAGGCTGCGTTGACGCTTTGAACAAGAATGGATTTTTCTTCGTCGACTTCACTGTTTTCTGAGCCGACAGAGATATTTAAAATACGGATATTATAAAGCTGACGATTATCAATGACCCATCGGATTGCATCTAAGATATGGGAAATGGAGCCATTTCCGGAAGAATCTAAAACCTTTCCGACGATCAGATGGGCTTCAGGGGCTACTCCGCGGTATCGGCCTTCCGAGTGTCTTCCATTGCCTGCGATAATACCGCAGACATGGGTCCCGTGACCATTATCATCATAACACTCCGGACGATGGTGAACAAAATCTTTGAAGGCAGCTATTCTATTTGAAGGAAGAATAAAATCTTCGTGGGGATAAATCCCGGTATCCAGGACGGCGACACCTATGGATTTTCCTGTATAGGGCAGGAGCAGCGGATTGTCAGCGTGAATGACCTTTCGTGATTGGTACATAGAATCGCCTGTTTTTTTATATAATATATGTATTTCAAATAGAAAAATTGAATGTCTCTAAAAATATTCTTGCATAATTCATAAACTTATTATATTATGAGGTTTAGAAATTCAAGTCAGGAGGAAGCACATATGGACAAAATTAAGATGACGACACCATTGGTTGAGATGGATGGCGACGAAATGACTCGTATTCTCTGGAAGATGATCAAAGATGAATTACTTGAGCCATTTATTGAATTGAATACGGAATATTATGATTTGGGACTGGAATACCGGAATGAAACGGATGACCAGGTCACAATAGATTCAGCAGAGGCTACGAAGAAATACGGCGTTGCTGTAAAATGTGCGACGATCACTCCGAATGCGGCTCGTATGGACGAATATAATCTGAAGGAGATGTGGAAGAGTCCGAATGGTACGATTCGTGCGATTTTGGATGGAACCGTTTTCCGTGCTCCGATTATCGTGAAAGGTATTGAGCCGAATGTAAAGACATGGACAAAGCCGATCACTCTGGCAAGACATGCTTATGGTGATGTGTATAAAGGTACTGAGATGAAGATTCCGGGAGCAGGTAAAGTCGAGCTGGTATATACAGCCGCTGACGGTACAGAGACCCGGGAACTGGTTCATGAATTTGATGGACCAGGTATTGTACAGGGTGTACATAATGTTGAAAAATCCATCCGGAGTTTTGCTCACAGTTGTTTCAAATATGCACTGGACACAAAACAGGATTTATGGTTCGCAACAAAGGATACGATTTCTAAAAAGTATGACCATACATTTAAGGATATTTTCCAGGAAATTTATGACGCTGATTATGCAGAAGCCTTTGAAGCGGCCGGACTGGAATATTTCTATACGTTGATTGATGATGCGGTAGCCCGTGTGATGAAGTCGGAAGGCGGTTATATCTGGGCATGTAAAAACTATGACGGCGATGTTATGAGCGATATGGTTTCTTCTGCATTTGGTTCTCTGGCGATGATGACATCTGTTCTTGTATCTCCGGAAGGTTATTATGAATATGAAGCAGCTCACGGCACGGTTCAGCGTCATTATTATAAACATCTGGCCGGTGAAGAGACATCCACCAACTCTGTGGCAACAATCTTTGCATGGACTGGAGCGCTCAGAAAACGGGGCGAGCTGGACGGCAATCAGGCATTGATGGATTTTGCAGATAAACTGGAAGCTGCAACTGTCCGGACCATTGAATCCGGTAAGATGACGAAAGATTTAGTGCTTTTGACCACACTTGAAAATGTGACAGAACTGACCAGTGAAGGATTTATCAAAGCGATTCGTGAAAATCTTGAAGCGATGCTTTAATTCAAATAGAGCTCACTAATTATAAAAACCCTCTTTGTTTTAATCGATGATGATTATGACAAGGAGGGTTTTGCGCGTTAAAGTATTGACATAAGCTGTATAATTGTATACAATTATACACAAACGTTTATGTGTTAAATAATTAAAGTAATTAAAAAGTAATTGTATAGAATAGAACAGGAGTGTTGGACATGGATAATCGAAATGTGGTCATGAATCCTCATGACAATCTGTTGACCCTGGAGGAGCATTTTTATGCACTTCAGGATGTGAAGGAGCCGAATGTTTTCCGAAATCTTTTCCCATATGAAGAAGTACCAAAGATTGTATTTAATCATCGAGTTGTACCGCCGAACATGCCGGAAGAAATCTGGATTACCGATACAACTTTCCGGGATGGACAGCAGTCCCGTGCTCCTTATTCCACAGAACAGATAGTGACATTATTTGATTATATGCACCGGCTGAGCGGTCCAAAGGGCATTATCCGTCAGAGCGAATTTTTCCTTTACAGTGAAAAGGACCGGAATGCGGTTTACAAATGTATGGAACGGGGATATGAGTTCCCTGAGATCACATCCTGGATACGGGCGAATAAAAAGGATTTTGAACTTGTGCGGGAGATGGGAATTAAGGAAACAGGTATTCTGGTCAGTTGTTCCGATTATCATATTTTCTATAAAATGAAGATGACCCGTAAACAGGCTATGGAACACTATCTGAGCGTTGTCCGGGAGTGTCTGGAAACTGGTGTGCGTCCAAGATGCCATCTGGAGGATATTACCCGTTCAGATATTTATGGCTTTGTCATCCCATTTTGTCTGGAACTGCAAAAACTGGGTGAAAGCTACGGTATACCGATTAAGATTCGTGCCTGCGACACGATGGGTTACGGTGTAAACTTTACCGGTGCGGCCATTCCACGGTCTGTTCCGGGAATTATTTATGGCTTGAATGTTCATGCCGGTGTTCCTTCCAATATGATTGAATGGCATGGACACAATGATTTTTATAAAGCGGTCGTCAATTCGTCCACAGCCTGGCTGTATGGGGCCAGCGCAGTCAATTGTTCCCTTTTCGGTATCGGAGAACGTACCGGAAATACGCCGTTGGAAGCCATGGTCTTTGAGTATGCTCAGCTTCGGGGAACATTAGACGGCATGGATACTACAGTGATTACGGAGATGGCTGAGTATTATGAAAAAGAAATCGGATACAAGCTGCCGTCGAGAACGCCGTTTGTAGGAAAGAACTTTAATGTGACCCGCGCCGGTATTCATGCGGATGGTCTTCTTAAAAATGAAGAAATTTATAATATTTTCGATACAGAGAAATTCCTGAACCGTCCGGTTATGGTGGCAGTTTCCAATACCTCCGGTCTGGCCGGCATTGCGCATTGGATTAATACCTATTTCCGTCTGAAAGGGGATAAATGTGTGACGAAATCCGATCCGCTGATCAGTTATGTGAAAGAATGGGTAGATAAAGAGTATGAGAGCGGACGTGTGACGTCGCTGACAGATGAGGAACTTTTAAAAGTGATCGACGA
>CABRLU010000167.1 GCA_902471845.1 uncultured Lachnospiraceae bacterium
ATAAGCCGGCCCTCCGGCGCAGGACTCATGTGTCTATTTCCATATTCGTCCAAAAGGACGGCTCCATCACCAGCCATGGAAACCAGGACATTCACCGCACCCATCTGCTGTAACTTTTCCGCATAACTGAGCGCTTCCTCCGGATTTGAAATCGTCACCCCGAAAAGTTCACCCAATTCATGATGATTTGGCTTTACCAAAAAAGGATGATATTCCAGTGTTTCCTTCAACAAATTTTTTGTCGCATCCACAACGACTTTGACCTTCTTTCCCTGCTGCCGCACGATCACTTTCTCGTACATATCCTCCGGCAATGTTTTCGGAACACTGCCGGACAAAACAAGAATGTCTCCCTCTCTGAGCCGTTCCAGCCGCATCATCAGTGTCCGAACGGCCACTGGCGTAATCTCCGGACCTTCACCGTTGATTTCCGTTTCTTCCTGCCCCTTAATTTTCACATTGATCCGGGTCATTCCCTGATCCAGAAAAATAAAATCTGTCCGGCAGCCTTTATCCTTTAAATCCTGAACCAGCTTTTCCCCGGTAAATCCGGCAGCAAAACCCAGAGCCGTACTCTCATGTCCAAGATTTTTTAACACCAGCGATACATTAACGCCCTTGCCTCCGGCCATAATTTCACCATACGCTGCCCGGTTGACCTCTCCGATATTTAATTGCGCCACACGGACAATATAATCCAGCGCCGGATTAAAGGTTACTGTATAAATCATGGCTTTTCTCCTTCCGCAATCTTCGTCTGTTACCTATCGGACTATAATACAATAGGTATAGACAATTGCCTATACCTATTTTGATACTTTTATAAAATTTTATTCACGATGCCCGCTGTTTTATTATGCTTCAGCTTCTTTTACCGCTGCTTTCATGGAACGAACATAGTCTGACACCGGGCCAATACTTTCCCGTCCATACTGGGCCACCAGTTTCACAATAGCACTACCCACAATAGCTCCGTCGGATATGGACGCCATGGCCTTTGCCTGTTCCGGCGTAGCGATTCCAAAACCGATGGCACACGGAATATCCGAACTTTCACGGACGAGCTTCACCATGCCCTCAATATCTGTTTCAATCTTGCTGCGCACACCCGTAACTCCCATCGAGGAAACCACATACAGGAAGCCCTGGGCTTTTTCTGCAATCATACGGATTCTTTCATGGGACGTCGGTGCAACCAGAGAAATAATGTCGATTCCGTAAGTCTGGCAGACGTCAAGCAGTTCTCCTTTTTCCTCAAATGGCAGGTCCGGAATGATCAGCCCGTCAATCCCGCATTCTGCACACCGCTGCATGAATTTTTCCTTTCCGTAAGTGTAAATCGGATTAATATACGTTAAAAATACCATCGGCACTGTGACCTTCTCCCGTACCCGTTTTACCGCATCAAATAATTTATCCGTCGTACAGCCGGCAGACAGGGCCCGGATGTTGGCCTCCTGAATGACAACGCCCTCCGCGATCGGGTCGGAAAAAGGGATACCGATTTCTATCAAATCCGCTCCGGCCTCCTCCATAGCAACAACTAATTTTTCCGTAGTTTCCAGGTCCGGATCACCTCCGGTCACAAATCCGATAAATGCTTTTTTATTCTCAAATGCCTGACGTATTCTACTCATAAATCTCTACCCCTCTGTATCTTGCAATAGCAGCCACGTCTTTATCACCGCGGCCGGAAATATTGACAACAATAATCTGGTCTTTTCCCATCGTCGGCGCCAGTTTTTTAGCATAGGCTACCGCATGGGCACTCTCGATGGCCGGGATGATGCCCTCGGTCCGTGAGAGATATTCAAAGGCCTCCACCGCTTCATCATCGGTAATCGGCACATATTTCGCCCGTCCTTCCTCAGCCAGCATGGCGTGTTCCGGTCCGATACCCGGATAATCCAGGCCGGCAGAAATCGAATACACCGGTGCGATCTGGCCATATTCGTCCTGGCAGAACAGAGATTTCATACCGTGGAAAATACCTACCGTACCATTGGCGATAGTCGCCGCATTTTTATCCGTATCTACGCCATGTCCGGCCGCTTCACAGCCAATCAGCTGAACACTTTTGTCCGGAATAAATTCATAAAAAGCGCCCATGGCGTTGCTGCCGCCGCCAACGCAGGCAATGACTGCATCCGGAAGTTTTCCTTCCTTTGCCTGAAGCTGTTCTTTAATTTCTTTGCCGATGACCTTCTGGAAATCCCGGACGATCATTGGAAATGGATGCGGTCCCATGACCGAACCCAAAACATAATGGGTATCATCTACCCGGCTGGCCCATTCCTTCATTGTCTCATTGACCGCATCTTTTAAGGTCATCGTTCCGCTGGTGACCGCTTCCACCTCTGCGCCGAGCAGTTCCATACGAAATACGTTCAGCGCCTGCCGTTCCGTATCTTCTTTGCCCATAAATACCTTACATTCCATTCCCATAAGGGCGGCCGCCGTCGCCGTTGCCACACCGTGCTGTCCGGCACCGGTCTCTGCAATGACACGGGTCTTGCCCATTTTCTTTGCCAGAAGGACCTGACCGAGTACATTATTGATTTTATGGGAACCGGTGTGGTTTAAATCTTCACGTTTCAGGTAAATTTTTGCGCCGCCCAGATCCTTTGTCATCTTCTCCGCATAATAGAGCAGAGACGGACGTCCGGCATATTCCCGCATCAATTCGTCCAGTTCCCGGTTAAATTCCGCATCGTTCTTATAATATTCATAAGCTTCTTCCAGTTCAATGATGGCATTCATCAAAGTCTCCGGAATATATTGTCCGCCATACAGGCCATATCTTCCCTTCATCTCTCATCTTCCTTTCCGTCCTGGCTCTTTTCAAAAACCCGGACCATTGACGTAAATTTCTCTATTTTTTTCATATCCTTATAACCATTTGTCTCCACACCGCTGGAAATATCCACGCCATAAGGTATCCTTATCTTTAATCGCTCTGTCACGTTTTCCGGTGTCAGCCCTCCGGCCATGTACCAGGGTATTCCAAGCTCCGGCACATATTTTAAGTCAAAAGTCTGGCCGCTTCCGCCCCGCATATTTTTTACATACGTATCAAGAAGCAGTACATCCGCCCCAAGCATCTGGGCCTGACGGACGGCATCTGCACTTTGTACACGGACAGCTTTCACAATCGGACAGTTAATTTCCCGTTTCAAATTCCGGATATATTCCCCATCCTCGTCACCGTGAAGCTGAACCTTTTGAATAATCCCATTTTTTACCAGCCCTATGATCCTCTCCGGTACCTCATTGACAAAAACTCCCACCGCATCAATATCCGGCCGCAGCTTTTCCCGCAGCCCGGCGGCGGTTTCTTCATCAATCTGACGCGGACTGTTTGCAAAGACAAAACCGGCATCATTAATATCAAAGTGATTAACGCCCAACACATCCGCTTCACGGCGCAGACCACAGATTTTTATGCGCATCATGACTGTTTCCCCCTCAGGTAATCCAGCATGGCTTTTTTGTCCTTTGCCCGCATCAAAGATTCTCCGATCAGCACACCATTGACGCCGCCTTCACGCAGGGCCTTCACGTCCTCCGGAGTGGATATACCGCTCTCTGCAACGAATAAAATATCCTTCGATACCATTTCCCGAAGCCGCAGGCTATTTTGAATATCCACAGTAAAATCTTTCAGATTCCGGTTATTCACGCCGATGATCCGGGCCCCCGCATGGCAGGCCATCCGGACTTCTTCTCTGTCATGGGCTTCGACCAGGGCCGACATGCCAAGACGATCGCATATTTTTATAAAGGTGCGGATTGTTTTTTCATCCAGAATGGCACAGATTAACAGCACTGCACTGGCCCCAAGGGTTTTAGCCTGATAAATCTGATAAGCGTCCACAGTAAAATCCTTTCGCAGCAATGGTGTTCGGACCGTTTCAGAAATCTGCTTCAAATATCGGTCGTCTCCGAGAAAATAATCCGTTTCCGTCAATACGGAGATGGCCGCCGCACCAGCCGTTTCGTATGCCTTTGCAATCTCCAGATATGGAAAATGTTCTGCGATCAGTCCCTTGCTCGGCGACGCTTTTTTGACCTCACAGATAAATTGCATTTCCGGCTGTCTCAGATTTTTTTCGAAGGCAAAAGAGACCATCGACGCATCCATCGCCCCTTTTTCCGCCTGAGCCAGCTCTGTTTTCCGTACGCTCTCGGCACGCTTCATGACATATTCTAAAGGTGCCCGCTTCATGTCCCGCTCCATCCGTCTCCGGGTGGCTGCTACCAAATCATCTAAAATCATTCTTCTACCTCATTTGTTGCGCGGATAAATGCTTCAAGTTTTTCCAGGGCCTTTCCGCTGTCAATCAGCTCTGAAGCCATGCTGACCCCCTCAGAAATCTCTTTTCCTAAAGCTGCTGCCAGACAAAGGGCGGCATTCAGAATAACCACATTCCGTTTTGGCCCCTTCTCCGCACCGGAGAGAATATTTCGTGTAATCTCCGCATTTTCCACTGGAGAGCCGCCGATCAGTTCATCCAGTTCACAGGTTGTAAATCCATAGTCCTCCGGCATGATATCGAAGGATTCAAACTGTCCGTCATTAATCCGGCACACATGGGTCGGCCCTGTCAGGGACACCTCATCCAGTCCATCGCTACCGCAGACAACAAAACCTTTTTTTACACCAAGATTGGAAAGTACCTGAGCCATAGACTCTACCATATCCTGGCTGTAAACGCCCATAAGCTGCATGGTCGCACCAGCCGGATTGGTCAATGGTCCTAAAATATTAAACACTGTACGAATTCCAAGTTCTTTACGAACCGGAGCCGCATATTTCATGGAGGAATGATGCATCTGAGCAAACATAAAGCATATTCCGGTGTCTTCTAAAACCTTTTCACACTGCTTCGCATTTAAAGTCAGCTTCGCTCCGAGGGCTTCCAGCACATCCGCCGCACCGCTTTTACTCGAAACACTTCGGTTTCCGTGCTTTGCCA
>CABRLU010000168.1 GCA_902471845.1 uncultured Lachnospiraceae bacterium
TACCTACTTCCATAACTACGTCCGAATACATCTGAATGAATCTTCTGTAGCAATCCCATGCCCAACGTGGGTTACCGGATTTTGCGGATAAGACTTCCACAACTTCTTCGTTCAGACCAAGGTTCAGAATAGTATCCATCATACCTGGCATGGATGCTCTTGCACCGGAACGAACGGATACAAGTAATGGATTCTCCTTATCGCCAAATTTCTTGCCTGTAATGGCTTCCATCTTGGTGATAGCTTCCATAATCTGTCCCATAATCTCATCGTTAATTGTACGGCCATCCTCGTAGTACTGTGTACAAGCTTCTGTTGTAATTGTGAAGCCCTGCGGAACCGGCAGTCCTAAATTTGTCATCTCGGCCAGGTTTGCACCTTTACCGCCAAGGAGTTCACGCATATTGGCATTACCTTCCGTAAACATATAGACCCATTTGTTCATCGGTCATTCCTCCTAATTCATTATAATATTTTTGTTTTTTGTATTTTATCAAATACAATTTATATGTTAATTTTATAACATAACCCCGTGTTAGTCAAGGATTAGAACTGCATCTTTTCTTCAAAATATGCCGCTAAATCCTCAATCTTGATACGCTCCTGTGCCATACTGTCACGTTCACGTACAGTAACGCAGCCGTCCTCTTCCGATTCAAAGTCATAGGTTACACAATATGGTGTACCAATTTCATCCTGACGACGATAACGTTTTCCGATATTGCCTCTGTCATCATACTCACAGTTATATTTTTTGCTGAGCATCTCAAATACTTTCTCAGCGCCCTCATTTAATTTCTTAGACAATGGAAGTACGCCGACTTTCACTGGAGCCAGGGCCGGATGAAAACGAAGAACGGTACGCATATCGCCGCCTTCAAGTTCTTCTTCATCGTAAGCTCCACAAAGGAAAGCCAAAACGACACGGTCTGCTCCGAGAGATGGTTCAATAACATATGGAATATATTTTTCTTTCTTCTGATCATCAAAGTATGTCAGATCCACATTGGATACATTCTGATGCTGTGTCAGGTCATAATCGGTTCTGTCAGCAATGCCCCACAACTCACCCCATCCGAATGGGAAAAGGAATTCAATATCGGAAGTCGCCTTGCTGTAGAAGGATAATTCTTCTTTATCATGGTCACGGACACGCATCTCTTCCTCTTTCATACCGAGAGATTTCAGCCAGTTGATACAGAAATCTTTCCAGTAAGCAAACCATTCCAGATCCGTATCCGGTTCACAGAAGAATTCCAGCTCCATCTGTTCAAACTCACGGGTACGGAAGGTAAAGTTACCCGGTGTGATTTCATTTCTGAAGGATTTACCGATCTGTCCAATACCGAAAGGAATCTTTTTACGGGATGTTCTCTGAACATTTTTAAAGTTAACAAAGATACCCTGGGCCGTTTCCGGTCTGAGATATACCGTATTCTTTGCATCTTCTGTAACACCCTGGAAAGTTTTAAACATCAGATTAAACTGACGGATTTCTGTAAAGTTATGAGCACCGCAGGTCGGGCATGGAATCTTATGTTCCGCGATAAAGTTCTGCATCTCCTCATTGGACCAGCCATCCACAGAGCTTGTCAGCTCAATACCCTTTTCCGCACTGAAATCTTCGATGATCTTATCGGCACGGAAACGTTCATGACATTCTTTACAGTCCATCAGAGGGTCTGAAAAACCGCCCAGATGACCGGAGGCCACCCATGTCTGAGGATTCATGAGAATCGCACAGTCCACACCGACATTGTATGGATTTTCCTGAATGAATTTCTGCCACCATGCACGTTTTACATTATTTTTCAACTCTACGCCGAGATTGCCATAATCCCATGTATTGGCAAGGCCGCCGTAAATTTCTGAACCCGGATATACAAATCCTCTCGCCTTTGCCAAAGCAACAATTTTTTCCATTGTTTTTTCCATAATGCTTTTACCTCACTCAATTCTTTTCGCTTGTTTTATTGTATCCTTTATCAAGGCTTTTTTCAAGATTTTTTATTGGTACAACTCATGTAAACTATATTTCTTTTAAAATCCGCCCGCATTTTCCATAATATTCAGAATTTCCAGAGATTTAAATGTCTTATCAATATGTTCCCGTATGTAATACTCCATCACTTTCTGCAATTGATGCAGAACTTCGGATGACACATTAAATGTATAAAGTTTTTCAATCGGCGACGTGATAATATACTGGGCTGCATAGAGGGCCGAAGGGTCCAAAGGCAGCACCTGACCAGCTTCCGGCAGACATTTGTCACAGACAACTCCGTTTCGCTTCGGACTGAAATGCCCCAGTCCTTTTTCCTCGCCGCAGCATATACAGTGGAAGCATTCCGGATACTCTCCGTTGACAACAAAAATTCTCAGCTCATAAATGACCCGAATCAAAGCCTTCGGCACAGAATCCCGGCATAGGATCCGAAGCGTCTGATAAAGCAGTTTTAACAGCTCCACTTCATTATTATTCTCTCTGGCATAATACCCGGCCAATTCCAGAAAGTAGGATGCATAACAGGCTCTCAGCGGTTCCTTTGGAATGGCTTCAAAATAATTCGTAATCTCCGCCGAAACAAGGGTATAGGCATTTTTACCTTCAATAACCCGAAAGGTACCAAAAGCAAAAAGCTGAGTTCCTGCCAGCATAGCGCTGTACTGCCGCCTGGCCCCTCTGGCAAAAGCGGTAATCTTGCCCCGTTCTTTTGTCAGAAGCACCACGCGCCGGTCATATTCATTTATGGGAGATGTCCCGATCACCATTCCGGTGACCGCCGTCGATTCTATCACACTATCACCTAATAATCATTTTTATCGTAACCAAAATTCTTTATAAGAAAATCACTGTCTCTCCAGTCTTTCTTAACCTTCACCCAAAGCTGAAGATTTACCTTGGTATCCAGCAGATTTTCAATCTCAAACCGGGCATTCTGCCCAATCTGCTGAAGCATACGCCCCTGCTTGCCGATGATCATTCCCTTATGGGAATCCCGTTCACAGACAATCGTCGCATGAATATCCATCATATGCCCGTGACGGCGCATTTTCATGGATTCCACAGAAACAGCGATGCCATGAGGCACCTCCGCATCCATGAGACGCAGGACCTTTTCCCGAATCAGTTCGGCCACGATCTGCCGTTCAGGCTGATCAGTCACCACGTCATCGTCATAAAACTTCGGCCCCTCCGGCAGATATTTCATAATCGAAGCAATAACGTCTTTACAGTTTTCACCGGTAAATGCACAGCATGGAATGATCTCCGCAAAATCCATCAATCCGCCATATACTTTCATCACTTCCAGCAGTTCTTCTTTTTTTACCATATCCATTTTATTGATAATAAGAAGAATCGGCGTCTTTGTTTTTTTAAGCTGTTCAATGATGTGCTGTTCTCCCGCTCCCACAAAAGTGGACGGCTCCACAAGCCATAATACCACATCGACTTCATTGAGGGTTCGTTCCGCCACATTCACCATGTACTCGCCAAGCTTATTTTTCGCCTTATGAATTCCCGGCGTATCCAAAAAGACAATCTGTCCCTCATCACTTGTGTACACGGTTTGAATCCGGTTTCTTGTCGTCTGAGGCTTATTCGACGTAATCGCTATCTTCTGCCCGATCAACTGATTCATCAATGTAGATTTCCCTACATTTGGACGGCCGATCAGCGTGACAAAACCAGATTTAAATTGTTTTTTTTCCATATATTGTATTCTCCCTGTCAGGCTCCAGTCAGTGGTTCAACCTTCTGGAACATCTCTTTATTTTCCTGTATTTTTGATGCGCTGCCCACAACGCAGCGGATATTCGAATGCACGACTGCATCCACGATGCCGGCGAGACTTCTTATCGTTTCCACATCCGCATGCAGAAGTTCTGTTCGATTCTTTTCCAGTTTTTCATAGGATGTATGGGTCAGCCATGCGCTTAAAGAGCGGGCGCCTTTATCCGAAGCTCCAAGCGGTACGTCAATGCCGCTGACAGCACCGATAATAAACTTACGCATGGTCCGCTCATCTGCTTCATAATTCTTCACATAATCTACAGCGCCCTCATAAACCTCATAGGTTTCTTTCAGATTCGGATCCCGGTAGGATGTAAAATATCCGGTACCGTTTGGTGAAAAACCACACATACATCCGTAGGCACCGCCCTGTACTCTCAGACGTATCCAGAGATAATCATAGTTCATCATCACTTTAAGAACATTTAATGCGCCATGGTAAGCATATCCGGCCCGGGAAAAATCTCCTGCGCAGGCATCATACTGGACCATTCCCGCTGTTGTATAAGCTTCTGTCCCAACACCTTCCGCAGACCGTTCCAGTGCATATCTCACTTCTGGAAGGATACCATCTTCGCATCCGGATATCGTCTCATCGGATTCAGCTAAAACCGGTTCAAGAACAGATATCATCTCTCCAACCACGGAATTTAAAGATACTTCCGAACCGGTAACATCCAAAAGAACATTGCCTTTCGAAAAGATAAGTTTTGCCGTCTCTTTAAGTTCCTTAACGATCTGTTCCTTCTGTGTATCAAAATCTTTATTCAGCTTCTCGATAAACCGGTAATAGGCCAGTCCCTCTTCATATTCTCTGTACATTCCGGCGAGGGAAATACAACTGGTGGCCCGGTTTACAGCTACGGTATGCCCATTGCCGATCATCATCATTTCAAGACGGGATTTTAACTGGCCGATAATCTCCTTCAGTCGTTTCGTATCAGAAAGTCGGCTCTCAGACATGACCTCTGCCATCAATCGTACCCCATCAGAAAGCTTTGGCACCAGTACTTTCATGACCACTTCCAGCTTCGGATAAAAGATATTGGCGCTGCCCTGCTCCGTGTAAATATTCGTATTCAGACGGATACCGCCGGTATGAATATTGATTTCATCCGACAATTC
>CABRLU010000169.1 GCA_902471845.1 uncultured Lachnospiraceae bacterium
GGCAGACCGACGATGATGAACAGGGCGGCCTGACCTTCGAGATTGACCGCAGACGCTTCGCTGTCCGTCTGACCGCGCCGTACTCGGATGAGCGCCGTCACGCAGCAAGCGAGCTTGCCAAAGGAAATACAAATCGGTTGAGTAATGCAAAATAAGCATTAACCATATGGGGAAAAATCAGGTACATAACCTTTCCCCATCATATTGAATTCAAACGAGAGGTGTGTTATAATGGGGAAAAATCAGGTATTGTTCTTGTCCCAGATGGAGGAAAGCAAAATGGCAAAGCAGGTTCACATCCGCGTAGATGATGATATTTATAAGGAACTCAGCGAC
Source organism: uncultured Lachnospiraceae bacterium (assembly GCA_902471845.1). Classification (GTDB taxonomy): domain Bacteria; phylum Bacillota; class Clostridia; order Lachnospirales; family Lachnospiraceae; genus Frisingicoccus. The sequence goes on from CABRLU010000169.1 coordinate 337, forward strand.
TATTCTGTAGTAAGTGGGCAGTCCATGCAGGACTGCCTGTCTGTAGCAATTAGGCAAATGCTCGTCAAGGCAAAGGAAGAACCTTCTCAGGATTGTAATGGGTACACCTTTATTGATTTATTTGCAGGTATTGGCGGTATGCGACTTGCATTCGAATCAGCCGGTGGGTGCTGTGTTTATTCTAACGAATGGAATAAGTACAGCCAGCAGACCTATTACGCAAACTTTGGTGTGCAACCGGACGGTGATATTACAAAGGTTCAGGCTGAAAGCATCCCGGATCATGATATTCTTGTAGCGGGATTCCCCTGTCAGCCGTTCTCAATCGCCGGGGTTTCGAAGAAAAACAGTTTGGGGCGTGCTACCGGTTTTGAGGACAAGACCCAGGGAACGCTTTTCTTTGATGTATGCCGTATCCTGAAAGCAAAGCGTCCGAAAGCGTTTATGCTGGAGAATGTCAAAAATCTTTGCAGCCATGACAAAGGCAGAACTTTTCAGATTATCCAGGAATCTCTGCGGGAGCTGAACTACAAAGTATTCTTCCAAATCATTGACGGAAAAGGCTATGTGCCGCAGCACAGAGAGCGTATTGTCATTGTCGGCTTTGATAAAGAACGGTATGGAGAGAATGTCAGTTTTTCTTTTGATCTGCACCCTTTGAAGAAGCAGCCGGTCGTGCGTGATATTCTTGAAAAAGAGGTTAGTGAGAAGTATACGCTTTCAGATAAACTCTGGATTTACCTTCAAAACTATGCTGCAAAACACCGTGAAGCAGGCAATGGTTTTGGCTACGGAATCGCCCCCCTGGACGGAGTGACCAGAACGATCAGCGCCCGTTATTATAAAGACGGTTCTGAAATTCTGATCGAACAGCGCGGAAAGAATCCACGTCGTTTGACGCCGCGTGAGTGTGCAAGATTGCAGGGATTCCCCGACAGCTTCAAAATCCCGGTTTCGGATACGCAGGCATATCGACAGTTTGGAAATTCCGTTGTTGTTCCGCTTATGTCCGATGTCGCAAAGCTGATTGTTGCAAAGCTGGAACAACTCGATACTGACCCGCAAATCGAAATTGCTTTTTCCAATATTCCGCAAAGGAAGGTGATATAAATGCCAGAAGGATACGCAATTCAGGCAATACAGGCTGTTCTGAGCGGTCAGAGAGCTTATTGCAAGTTTCTTGCGGCAAATGATACCGGCTTGACCGGAGGGCATCAGGCGGGAATCTATATTTCAAAGCCGTCAATCCCCATCCTTTTTGATGAACCGGGTATCAAGGGGACGAACAAGGAAAAATGGGTAAAGGTCAAATGGCAGGACGGTATTGAAACAGATACCCGCTTTATTTACTACGGAAAGGGTACACGAAACGAGTATCGGATTACAAACTTCGGGCGCGGTTTTCCTTTCCTGCGACCGGAGTATACAGGGGCGCTTTTTGTATTTACAAAATGTGATGCTGAGGATTATCAGGCATTTGTACTGAATTCCGAAGAAGATATCGACCAGTTCCTTGACGCATTCGGCATCAGTCCAACAGAGACAAATCAGTTGATTGATGCTGGGCGGGTACAGGAAGAAACGCAGGAACGGATTGCCATTCAGGAGTTTATTGCAGGGCTGACAGTAGATTTTCCTCTCTCAGAAGAAATGTCCGCAGCAGCTCGTGACATTCAGAACCGTGTATATGACCATCTTGAATTTATCCGCACAAATCCTGACCGTAAGATCATCGACTGGACAAATACGGAGTATGCACTTTTTCGTGCGATTGAACACGCACGATATGGGGATGCCATCGCACGCGGATTTACGTCCGTAGACGAATTTATCACGATGGCAAATATGGTTCTGAACCGCAGAAAGAGCCGTGCAGGAAAGAGTCTGGAGCATCACCTTTCTGCAATCTTTGACGGCAATGAAATCATATACACCGCACAGGCTGTTACAGAGGGCAACAAGAAACCGGACTTTATCTTCCCTTCGCAGGCATCGTATCATGATATGACTTTCCCTACAGAAAGGCTGATCTCTCTGGCTGCAAAAACGACCTGCAAGGATCGTTGGCGTCAGGTTATCAATGAAGCCGACCGTTTGCGTGACAGACCCAAATATCTCTGTACGCTCCAGCAGGGGATCTCCCCTGCACAGATGGACGAAATGCAGAGCGAGAATGTTATTCTTGTTGTTCCCAGACAATACATTACATCCTATCCCGCAGATCGTCAGGACAGAATATGGACGCTTTCAAAGTTCGTTTCTTATGTGCGTGAGGTCGAAGGACTCTGATGGCGGATATTGTTTCTCCGGAAAAACGCAGTCAGAATATGTCTGCGATACGATCAAAAAACACAAAGCCTGAAGTGTATCTGCGGAAACTGCTTTTTGCACAGGGCTATCGTTATCGGATTGCAGACAAGTCTGTTCCGGGGCATCCTGATATTTTTCTGCGCAAATATAATACTGCGATTTTTGTCAATGGTTGCTTCTGGCATCGTCACCCAGGCTGCAAATACGCATATACACCAAAGAGTCGCGTGGAATTCTGGCAGAAAAAGTTTGATGATAATGTCAGACGGGATAGTGCAGTGAAAGCAGAATTGCTGGAGCATGGCATTAAGTGTTTGATCGTATGGGAATGTACTATTAAACGAATGGTGAAAAGCAGCGACGTAGAAAAACGGATCATTCAGCAGTGTACAGGTTTTCTTCGCGCGAAAGAGATGCTGCTGGAGCTTTGAAACCCGGATCTGCACATAAATAGTTGCGGATATGGATGTAGAATATCATATATTCCGAGGAAAGGAGCTGAACGCAATGGCAAGAGGCATACCGGCAATTGTAACCCCAGAAGTATTACAATGGGCGCGAGATCTGGATAGGATCACTATAGATGAAATTGCGCAGAAATTAAATGTCGATGCAGCCAAGGTTAGCGCATGGGAAAACGGAAATGAACACCCATCCCTGACACAGGCAAAAAAGCTCGCAAAACAGTATCGCGTACCATTTGCTTTTTTCTATTTGCCTGACGTACCCAAAAGGGCAAAGCGGCTCGAAAAAACCGATTATAGAACATTTGGAAACTGGGGATTTCCGGAAATGTCTCGTGAGTTGAGATGGTTTCTCAGAGACATTGAAGATCGCAGAGATATTATGATTGACCTTTATGGGGAAGCAGAAATATTACCGACTGTATGTACTTTGAGCATCTCGCCTGATACCAGCGAAGAAAGATTTTCTGAGCAGATCAGAAACTTTTTATCTTTGACAGATGCTGTACAGATCAAATTCAGAAAACCGGAAGCAGCGCTCTCGTATTGCATTTCCAAACTGGAAGAGCAGGATTTTCTGATTTTTCAAGCAGCAAAGGTTCAGCCCGAAGAAATGCGAGGGCTGTCCGTAGCCTACGACACTTTCCCAATTATTGCACTTAACCGAAAAGATGAACCAAGCGCAAGATTGTTCACTCTGCTACATGAGCTGGTTCATATTATGACGCGAACATCTGGTATTTGCAATAATATGAGCCAAGATCCCGGTCAAGCAGAAAAAACAGAATTGTTCTGTAACAAGATTGCCGGATTAGCCCTGGTTCCAACTGTTCAGTTGAAAAGAAACAAAAACTTCTTCCTGATGCAGCAATATGGGATTGATGATGCCTATGTTAGTGCATTAGCCAGAGATTTTGCTGTTAGCAGAGAAGTCATTTTGCACAGATTGTGGGACATTGATTTTATTGGGAAGTCCGATTATTTTGATATTTTGAATAGATATACTGATGAATACCGCGCTTATAAACAAAAAAAGAAAACAGATGGATTTCTCCCTCCAGCACTTGATAAAGGAACTCAAGTAGGAAAGCTGTACACGAAAGCTGTTATGTCTGCATATCACGCAGAGAAACTCACTCCGCGAGAGGCAAGCAATTACCTTTTGGGGCTGCGAGTTAAACATTTCGAAGCCGTTGAAAGGTGGTGCTACTGATGGCTAAATATGTGTTTGATAGCAACATTTTTATCAATCTTCAACGGCGGCAACCACTTGATGTATTTCCATCTCTTTGGGTCAAAATCGGCGAACTGATGGATGATGGTACGATTATTTCCAGCCAAGAAGTTTATGATGAGATCATGATTGGCGGCGATGATCTGGAAAAATGGGCGAAGGCATGGCAAAAGTGCTTCCTTCCATCGGATATTCCAGTGCAGCAGGATGTCAGAGCCATTCTTTCCACGCACCGCGGACTCATAGAAGGAGGAAAAAAGAAAAATTCCGCTGATCCGTTTGTTATTGCTCTTGCAAAACAACAAAACTGCAAAGTGGTGACAGAAGAGGTCCCAACGCATAATATGAATTCGCCCAAAATCCCTGATGTTTGTGCTGCCTATAATATTGAATGTATTGATTTCATAGCTTTCGCGCGTGAAGAAAAATTTGCGTTTTGACACAGACCTTTCGGAACATCACGGCGACGCCGTAGAACCATACTATCAAAAGTATAAGCTATTGATAGCATCCCCTGATAGCTTTTTGATAGCAGAAAGTCGGATAC
>CABRLU010000170.1 GCA_902471845.1 uncultured Lachnospiraceae bacterium
CTTCCGATCTTGGGAAAATTATAGAAACCAATTCCTGGATGTTTGAAAATCTGGTGACAGAAAATGATGGCATCGGGCGCCGTTATCCGATTTTACGGGATGATCTGGAATTGATCAGGCAAAAGCTGTCCGAGGCCGTCAGAGAGTGCGATATGGTGATCATTAATGCCGGTTCCAGTGCGGGACGGGATGATTATACGATTCATGCAATTCAGGAACTGGGAGAGGTGTATGCGCATGGCGTAGCCATTAAACCTGGAAAACCGGTGATTTTAAGTAAAATACAGAATAAGCCAGTTATCGGTCTGCCGGGATATCCGGTATCCTCTTATCTGACATTTACCGAGTTTGTCATCCCTGTCATGAATATGTACTGCAGGCCGGGAGGATTCGTGAAACAGCAGAAACAGGTCACAGCGAAATTGTCAAAGACACTGATGTCCGGTCTGAAATATGAAGAATACGTCCGTGTAAAGCTTGGAATCGTGGAAAATGAACTGGTGGCTTCGCCTTTAGAACGGGGAGCCGGTGCATCCATGTCCCTTGTGCGGGCCGATGGCTTTTGCGTTATTCCTCAGGATAAAGAGGGTATTCCAGCCCATGAAAATATCCAGGTAAAGCTTGTGAAGGATATGGAGCAGATTCGTAAGACATTGGTGCTTATTGGAAGTCATGATTTAATTCTGGATGTCATCAATGATTTAATGATGGAAGAGGGACGGGATACATGTCTTTCCTCAACCCATGTGGGTTCCATGGCCGGGTTAATAGCACTACAGAAAAAAGAAGCCCATTTGGCACCGTCCCATCTGCTGGATGAGAAGGATGGCAGTTACAATGCAGCAATTACCCGTGAAATGTTTCCGAATGAGAAGATGGTCATTATTAAAGGCGTTCGCCGACGTCAGGGATTTATTGTAAAAAAAGGGAATCCGTTAAATATTCGGAATATCCATGACATAACACCTGAGGTCCGGTATATCAATCGGCAACGGGGCGCCGGAACCCGGGTGCTCTTCGATTATCTGCTGAAAAAAGAGGGGATTTCCAGAAAAGATATTTCGGGATATGAATATGAAGTAGCGACCCATATGAGTGTGGCCGTGGCCGTTCAAAAGGATAATGCAGATGTGGGAATGGGCATTTATTCCTGTGCAAAGGCTCTGAATCTGGATTTTATTGAGGTGGGATTTGAAGAATATGATTTTGTTACTTATGAAAAATATCTGGAACTGCCGGCCGTCCAGGAATTTATTCATGTTCTGAAAGGGGAAGCCTTTAAGAATCGGCTGAACATGTTGGGTGGCTATGGCTGTGAAGAATGCGGTCATATTTGTTTTCTTTGAACAGGATAGAAACGGGGATGATGTTTTGTTTGAAAAAAATATGGATTTCTTTACATTGCCCCAGGCCGAACGGATCAGGCGGACGAAAGTTGCCGTCATCGGCGCCGGTGCATTAGGACAGATGGTGGCTCATCAGCTTGTGCGCAGCGGCTTTGAGAAATTGATTTTGATTGATAAAGATGTATTGGAATACAGCAATTTCAACCGACAGTTGTATGCCGTTAATTCTACGGTGAATCAATCCAAAGTGGCGGTACTGAAAGCCAGACTTCTGGACATTCATCCACAGATAGATGTAAGAACCTGTGAAACGTTTTTGAATGAAAGTAATGGAAAAGAGCTTGTGTCAGAGGCCGATATTGTGGTGGACTGTGTCGATGATATTGAAACCAAGGTATATCTTGAAAAATTAATTGAGGAATTAAAAGTTCCTCTGGTCCATGGCGCAGTGGAAGGCTGGTACGGCCAGGTAACAACGATTTTTCCGGGAGACAGGGTTTTGGAACGTTTGTATATGCACAGAAAAAAACAGGATGTGGCGGCACTTATGCTGACAGTCAGTGCTGTGACAGCCCTGCAGGTTGGCGAAGTGATCAAGCTTGCGACAGGGAGTGGAGAACTGCTGCATCACAGAGTAATGTTTGTAGATATGATGAATAGTGATTTTTCATGGGTGGCTATGTAATAGAATAGAGAAAGAGGTGAGAAGGTATGGCTACACAATATGGGGGTTATATGGGAAAAGTATTGAAAATTGATCTGACGACAAAAGAAGTGTCGGAGTATCCCTTTTCTGACAGAGAAAGAGAGCTGTTTATCGGCGGAAAAACCATGGCGGCCAAAATTCTCGGAGATCATTTAAAGGGGACGGAAAAAGCATTTTCAACGGAAAACCTTCTGGTTATCACAACCGGGCCGCTGACGGGTACCGGGGCGCCGAGTGCCAGCCGCTTTAACATTTCCACCGTGTCGCCGCAGACCGGTTATATTACATCGTCAAATTGCGGTGGCCATTTTGGCTACTATCTGAAAAAAGCGGGGCTGGATGCACTGATCCTGACCGGACAGTGTGAAGAAAAGACCTGGATTGAAATTCAAAACGACAGTGTGAAATTCCATAATGCCGATGATTTATGGGGAATGAAAACGACCCGGACACAGGAGGCTTTGGATGACAAGCTTCGTATGAAAAACGGCCGTGTCCGAAAAAACGGAAAAATTTGTATCGGGCCGGCCGGAGAAAATCTGGTATTATATTCCAGTATCGTTTCCAATGACCGTGTGTCGGGTCGGGGCGGTACCGGGGCTGTCATGGGCTGGATGCGTCTGAAGGCTGTCTGCGTCAGCGGCACAAAGGAAATTCCGATTTATGATAAGGAAAAGATGATCGCCCATACGAAAAAATGGTTTAAGTATTTGAGAAAGCATCCGCTGACCGGAGATCAGATGCCGAGACTGGGGACGGCCGGGCTTGTCAGCTCGATGCAGATGAAGGGCATGCTTTCCACAAAAAATTACAGCCGCGGCCAGTATGAGGATTTTGAAAAGGTCAGTGGTGAGGTCCTGGCGGAAAAATACAATATTGTCAATAAAGGCTGTCTCACCTGTCCGATTCGCTGTGCCCGTACGGTAGAAGTGGAAGGAAGACCGGTGAAGGGACCGGAGCTGGAAACACTGGTACTGCTTGGCGGCGGTATATTAAATAATGATCTGGAAGCCGTATTGAAATGGAATTATGAGCTGGACGAACTGGGTATGGATACGATTTCAGCAGCAAATACCCTGTCCTATGCGATGGAAGCCAATGAAAAGGGTCTGTGGGATAATGGATTAAAGTTTTCGGAGATTGAAGGAATTTCCCAAATATTTGAAGACATTGCTTACCGAAGGGGAATTGGAAACGAATTGGCCGAGGGCAGTAAGAGACTGTCTGAAAAGTACGGCGGCAAAGAATTTGCCATTCATGCAAAGGGAATGGAGCTGGCGGCTTATGAACCGAGAAAGGCGGTAGGTCTTGGACTTGGCTATGCGGTCAGCAACCGGGGCGGATGCCATTTAAATGGTGGTTATCTCGTTATTCTGGAAGGGCTTGGTCTTTCTATCAATCAGACAACCTATCACGGGAAAGCCGATTTAACAATGATGTTCCAGGATTTGATGGAAATGATATCTGCCTCTGGTCAATGCCTGTTTACAAGCTATGCCTTTTTCCCGGCACCGCTTATGAAGCATCCGAACAGCTGGTATGTAAAGCTGGTCAACAGGCTTTTGCCATATTGCGGCGCTGCGGTACGGCTGATGAACAAATATCCGGAAATGTTAAAACTCCATTTGCCGGTGTTCCATCATACGAAAGGTTTTGAATATGCTACAGGTATGAAGATGACATTTGGCCATTATAAGCGCTGCGGTGAACGGGGTTATAATCTTGAAAGAGAAGTGAACCGGAGGTTTGGCGCGAATGCCAATAAAGATGCGCTGCCATCCCGTCTTGTGAAGACCTTGCAGGACCCGAAAGATCCGACGTCCAAAGTGCCGTTGGAAAAATTAAAAAAAGTTTATTATCATGCCCGGGGATGGGACAGTAATGGATTGCCAACGAAGAAACTTTTGAAAAAACTGGAAATTATTTAAATCAAAGGGTGGTGCCTGTGGTTAAGGTAAAATTGTTTGGTGTGGCCCGTCTGAAAACCGGTGTCAGCGAGTTTGAAGCGGATGTTCACACCATGGACGAGTTAAAAAATTCAGTTCCGGGAATGACGAAAAGTGAAGTAAAGGATCTGGTCATACTTGTGAACGGGAAATCGGTCGGCCGGTGGTACAGATTTAACGATGGCGATGAGGTCGTGATGCTTTCGCCGGCGGGAGGTGGTTGAAAATGAAAAAAAAGAAAACGCCATATATCAATGAAGAAACATGTGCAGGCTGTTCGGTCTGTGTGGTAAATTGTCCAATGGACTGTCTGAGTATTGAAGCACCGAAATTTCATGGGGATATTAACACAATTGCCTGTCTTGATGAAACCAAATGTATCGGATGCGGTATATGTGCGAAAGTATGTCCGATTGAGGCGATTGAAATGCACAAAAAAGGAGAGGTGGTGTATCATATGAAAACAAAACTGAACGTGAAGAAAATCTACTGCAGAGGCTTCCAGTCCGTAATGAAAGTGGGAATGGCCGTACTGCCATGGCGGGTGCCGAAAACTTTGAAAGGCAGGGATGCAGTCAAAAAGCTGCCGGAAGCCATTAAACGCAAAAAGTTTAAAAAAGTTCTGATTGTAACCGATAAAGTGTTGATGGAACTGCATTTACTGGATGGTATGCTCGAAGCCATGGACAAGCAGGGGCTGGAATATACAATTTATGACGGGGTAGCACCGAATCCGACAGATATCAATGTGGAAGACGGAGTAAGACTCTACAGAGAAAATAAATGTGATTGTATGATTGCTTTTGGCGGAGGTTCTCCGATGGATTGTGCCAAAGGTATCGGGGCGCGTATTGCCAGACCTCGTAAAAGTGTGGAAAAACTG
>CABRLU010000171.1 GCA_902471845.1 uncultured Lachnospiraceae bacterium
GAGAGCGATGGCGGTGGATCCGCTGTCGCTTATCCGGAAATACCATTCCGGAAGGCGTCTTCTGCCTGTCCCCGCGTCTCGTATTTGGCGAAAAGCAGGTGGAACTTCATGTTCCATTTCAAAAGAATGTGCCGGATGGAAGAACCCTGAAAGAGCGTATGGCAGAGGGCATGAGGCTCTGCAGTGTCCAGTTTACCAATGGCGATGCGATTGCGGTTTGTTGTGTGGTAGATGGTCCGGGATGTCTGAGAGCGGTGCGCTTTCTAAAGGGCGGAAGAGATTATGCCCACCGGTGCCGGAGGATTCAGGAGAAGATTCTGCTTTCCCAAAAGTCTGTTGGTGGAAGACGAGGCGGCAATGACAATAAGAGATACTGGAAGAAGCTAAAACAGATCAGCGACGACATGGCTCATCAGGTCAGCCGTCAGATTGTGGATTTCTGTGTGGAGACCGGAGCCGGAGTGATTGCCTTGCCAAAGTACAGTGAAGCGTTCACAAAATATGTGATGGCGGCCGTGGGGAACTGGTCTCCGCTGCACCTGAATTACCAGATTCGCAGCCAGTTAAAATATAAAGCCTGGCAGGCGGGCATCCTCGTACTTGAATCGGAGGTGTCCGATATCAAGCGATATTGTGCGACTTGCGGCGGTGCGGTGCACAGTCGGGGAGAGCAGTTTGTATGCGAGAATGGGCACCAGGGAAACCGGCGCGTCAATGCCGGAGTGAATCTGGGAAGAAAGACATGGAAAAGTTTGGGTGAACATCTGTCCTGTTACAAGCAGAAAGGCTGATGCAGGACATTGTTTTCATAAATAATAGCAGGAAACTGTGAAGAGGGTTTCGCCCAAAGGGCAGGACCTTTCGGTTGGATGCCGCCGGGCAGCCCGTATGGGGTTGTCAAAGAAATGTCCGGGAGAAGACCCGGGCAGAGAGTATCCGAAGTTATATAAAAAGTAAAAGGGTTATCGTAGCATTAACGATGCCCTTTTTTTATTGCTTGCCTTATCTGGAGGTTGCGCCTCTGTATATTTTTTGCTTTTTTGGCTGATAAAATAAAAGTATGCAAAAGCATACTATAGCTGACCTTTTTTGGAAGGAGGAGAAAATAAATGATTTATGGATATATTCGGGTATCCAGTGTGGATCAGAATGAGGACAGGCAGCGGATTGCCATGCACGAAAAGGATGTGGATGACAAGAATATTTATATGGACAAACAGTCAGGGAAAGATTTTGAACGCCCTCAGTACAGGAAAATGATAAGACGTTTGAAACCGGGGGATTTACTATATGTGCTGAGCATTGACCGACTGGGGAGAAATTATGAGGAAATAAAAGAACAGTGGCGGATTTTGACAAAAGAGAAAGGTATCGATATTTGTGTCATTGATATGCCGCTGCTGGACACCCGGCAGGGAAAAGACCTCATGGGAACTTTTATTGCCGACCTGGTATTGCAGATTTTATCCTTTGCTGCCCAAAGTGAAAGGGAAAATATCCGAAAACGGCAGGAACAGGGAATCGCCGCGGCAAAAGCGCGGGGCGTTAAATTCGGCAGGCCGGAAAAAGTCATTCCTGGTGATTTTGGAGAAATTGTGTGGCAGTGGGAAAGAAAACAGATTTCCTTTTCGGAGGTTTTAAGAATCTGTTGTATAAGTGAAGCTACTTTTTATCGCAGATTAAAGAAGTTTCGTATGGCTCAGTTAGAAAATGGGTATTAAAAAAACAACTATCATAAAGTGTACCTTTTGACAGTTGCTTATTTTACATAAAAATTATACAGCGAAGTGCTGCTAAAATCAATACTTTTCCTCATTTTTCAAACTTGTCAAAAGGTACACTTTATGACAAGGCGCACCTTATAAGACAGCAGGCTCTATTAAATGAATTTAAAAGAAAGGTGAAGGAAAATGAGACGAAAAGCAAATTTGAAGAAGTTCATGGCGTTTCTTTTGTCTGCGGTGATGCTGTTGTCGTTATGCACGACAGTATTTGCCGAAACTCCCGGCAATTCCGGCGAGAGTGAGACAAACCCGGTGGTCTGTCAGGTGACCGAAGGGTGTACATTGGAAAATGGCCATGAGGGCGAATGCGTCGTGGAATCCGATAAGGGTGAAACAAAAACAAAAGAAAACTTACAGGATGACGAAACTGAGGAAGAGAGCACGGAAAAGACTGGAGAAAATGAAACCTCAGAGGTTGTATCCGAGGCAGTGCAGGATTTTCTGTTCGCGGTAGACGCTATTGTCATTCCTGGAGAAATTAATGATGAGACCGGACCAGCGCTGAACGAACAGATTGGCGTGGCATCGGATGCTTATGAAGCATTGAGCGCAGAAGATTTGGAACGTGAAGATGTTCAGGCCGCTGTGCTTATTATGCAGACAGCGATGAATGCATTGACTGGTGGGGCAATAACTATACCTTCGATGTATAATCCGGTTACAATTCAGGCTCGCGTCGTTTGTGCCTCTCCTTCATGGACAGAAATTTTTCTTGGCGGAAATGACAAGGCTTATGCAGGGAGTGGTACAGAATCCTATCAGGCTTATTATACTATCCCTCCATTAGACCATTTTTTAGCAGGAACGGCCTATGAGGGCTATAACTACGGCAGAGTAACAAAGGTTGTGAGCTCCTATCATCTCCCTGCCGGAGGCGAAGCTCAAGTTGGACAAAATGTAGAGTTTGGTACAAACAAATCTGTTCAGACGATAACTTATTGGGTAAGCAGCTGGTCCGCCAGCAGTTATATGTGGAATTTTGAATTAAAGTTTGATGCTAATGGAGGAAATGGTGAGCCAGATACTCTTACATATGGTACAAATGATACATATACCAAAAGCCATACTTTTACCATACCGGGTACACAGCCTGTTCGGAGCGGTTATAACTTTAAAGGATGGAGTGAAACTGCGGATAGTACGAAAGTTTGTTGTCAGCCTAATGGAACGTATACAGTGAGACAAACTGTGTCAGGATACGGTGGAGGATCTGCCAGCAAGACACTTTATGCCGTATGGGAAAAGGATGTCACTTATACTGTTACCTATACAGACGGTGTAGCAGGCGAAGAGATTTTTAAGGATCAGGTCTATTCAAATCTTAAATCTGGAACTTCTACGCCTACATTTAGCGGAACGCCTGAACGTAAAGGTTATACCTTTAAAGGCTGGACGCCGCAGGTAGCGTCCATAGTGACAGGAAATGCGATATATACGGCCGTATGGGAAAAGAAACCAGAGGCATCTGACTGGAGTAAACTGACCATTGAAAAAACAGCAACACCTTCAGGAACAGTGAAGCCGGGAGATACGGTCACCTATACAATTTCGGTAACGAATGGTACAGGAAGAGCCTTAAAAGACATAACCGTTTCTGAAAAATTAAATGAGAATTTGACTTTTGTCAGTGTAGACCCGGCCGGACAGTATGACGCGTCCACTGGTGTATGGACGATTGCATCTCTGGCCAATGGAGCAAAAGCGCAGCTGACGATCAGTGCCACAGTTAAAGAAGGTGTTGCCGACGGAACGGTGATTTCAAATACGGCGGCAATTACCGACGCAGGAACCGATGACGATGAAAATGAAAAATTGCCGGATGGAACTAAACCGGAGGATAAGGCCGATGTAACGGTTACCAATCCTGTTGTAAATCCGCCGACAATTACGATTCACTACTGTGATAAAGATGGAAACCCGTTAGCGGATGATGTGACTGTAAAGGCAAATGACGACGGAAGTTACGATGTAACAAACGAAGCCACGACAAAGATTATCGATGGATGGGTATTTGATTACGCGGATGGTGAATTGACTGGAAAAATCACGGATAATATCGAAATTACAGCTTACTATGACAAAGATGAGAATAAAGATGGAATTGCAGATAAGTTTCAAATTAAAGTGACTTTCCAGGTGAAGAATGGTTCGTGGAATGATGGGACGACAGAGGATATCGTAGAGTATCTCACGAAATTCGATGAAAATGGAAAGATGAGCGAAACGGGAACGGCTGTTGTTGCCAATGTACCGGGAGCAGGAGAGAAACCTGCCGATGGCTACGTGGCCGGAAGTTGGAACTCGGAGCCGTCCGGAGCAAAACTGACAGAGGATGCAGTATTTGTTTATACATATGCACCAAAGTCAGAAGAACCGGAAATACCGGAGAAGTACACGGTCATCTATGAGCCTGACGGCGGCAAAGCGCCGGAAGGAGTAAACTATGATAAGGAAATTGTTTCAGAAGGAACAGTTATTGTTGTAAAACCGCTTCCTGAAAAGGATGGTTATACGGCAATTGGATGGAGTGATGGAACAAAGACTTATCAGCCGGGAGATTCCATTACTGTGACAGGCAATATTACTCTTACAGTGCAATGGAAAGAAAATGAGAAACCGACGGAGCCAACGGAGCCGACCGACCCAACGGAGCCGACCGACCCGACGGAGCCGACAAAACCAACGGAGCCGACAAAACCAACGGAGCCAACCGACCCGACAAAACCAACGGAACCGACAAAGCCAACAGAACCAACGCAGCCAACAGAACCAACGAAACCGGCAGAGCCAACAAAACCAGAAGAGCCATCTAAACCGACAAATCCGGAAAATCCGGCAAAACAGCCGAACAACAATACTTCGACGACAACGACGGTTCAGAAGGCTGTAGACACTCCAAAAACCGGTGACACAATGAATGTAAGCCTTATGATTGGTCTTGCGGTTGTATCTGCTTGTGCGGTTGTATTTGCTGCTTATGGCTTAGGCAGAAAAAATAAACGCAGACGTTAAATAAATGGCAGAAAAAAAAGACTGT
>CABRLU010000172.1 GCA_902471845.1 uncultured Lachnospiraceae bacterium
CGATGAAAATATCGCCGATTCTCAAAGCATCCGGCGCTTTAAAGAAAATCTCTACAGCTTTCCCATCACACAGGGATGCGATCATATATTGATTTTTATAGTTTGTAATAATAACTTCTTTCGACATCATATTGACTTACACGATTCTATTGCCATAGGCTTCCAGAGGTTTAAAATCAGCACCATAAGTTTCTTCTCGATGAATGTAGATTGCAAATGGGTCATACTCTCTACCCATAAACTGGTAGAGGGTTGCCATGACCTGCTCCGGTTTCAGATTTTGTGTACTTCCTGTTGCCACATTCATGAAACATCCATCACCATCTCCGCGAAAAACATGAATCATTGGTTTAATATCCATTGTTTTTTCGCTCTTTTTTGTCTTTTTGGTGACCATAATCTCATCCTGAGCCATAAATTCCTGAATGGCCGCTGAAAGCTCAAAATCCGGCGACATACCTTCACGGAAACTTATCCGATAATCTGCGGTTGCCACGATAGACATGGCATTTTTACTGTCATCAGGCAGAGCTACCGCACTTAAAATGCGTACCCCCTCAACCATCTGTTCATTAATGCGCTGAACCAGTTCTTCTGAAGACGGACATTCACCCATAACAATATCCATATATTCACCGGTACTTGTCAGTCCGACACCCAGTGGCGCCGCAAAGGAAATAAGCTGATGCGGACTGAATCCCTGGGAGTACTGAATGTCTATTCCGGAACGCCGAAACGCCTTTTGAAAATAACGCATCATATCCAGATGACCGATGAAACGCATAATACCTTCTTTGGCAAATTTAATTCGTACCTTCAAAACAGACACCTCCTTCATAAACCCGACAGCCGCAGCCGGAACACTGCATACGGCAGTTCGGCGTTACCGTCTCTTTCTGGGACTGTACATATTCCCGCCATAAAAATTCCTTTGTCACGCCGGCATCAATGAAGTCCCACGGAAGTATCTCATCATATTCACGGGCCCGCCCTGTGTAAAAGGCCGGATCCACACCAGCTTCATCCATCGCTTCAAGCCAGCGATCATAATAGAAATATTCGGACCAGGAATCAAACATACAACCTTTCTTATAAGCTTTGTAAATAACTTCACCGACCTTACGGTCACCTCTGGCCAAAAATCCTTCCAAAGCCGTCAGATCGAAATCATGCCAGTTATACCGCATACTCTTCCGGTTAAGTTGTTCTTTCATCTTACGACTTAAGAAATGCTGTTTATCTTTAAACTGTTCCGTTGTATTCTGAGGCACCCACTGAAACGGTGTAAATGGCTTCGGTACAAAGAACGAGGTACTGGATACCACATCCACCCTGGCTCCCGGACGTTTGTCCTTCGGAATGGTATAATAAAGGGCAGCAATATCATTTGACAATTTTGCAATGCCCTCGATATCTTCATAGGTTTCTCCCGGAAGACCGAGCATGAAATAGAGTTTTACCCTGTTCCATCCGCCGTTAAAAGCTTCCATTGCACCGGAGAAAATATCCTCCTCAGTCAATCCTTTATTGATCACATCCCGCATTCGCTGAGAACCGGCTTCCGGCGCAAACGTCAGACTGCTTTTTTTCACATCCTGTACCTGGCTCATCACATCCAGGGAAAAAGCGTCAATCCGCAGAGATGGAAGGGAAATGTTCACCCGCTCTTTTACTCCGAATTCCTGAATCAAATAGGTCGTCAACTCTTCCAGACGCGAATAATCGCTGGAACTTAAGGAACTCAATGAAATTTCCTCATGACCGGTGGATATGAGCATATCATGAGCATATTTTTTCAGAAAATCCAAATCTCTTTCCCGATTTGGACGGTATACATTACCAGCCTGACAAAAACGGCATCCACGGATACAGCCGCGCTGGATTTCAAGAACCACTCTGTCCTGAGTCACTTTAATAAAAGGCACCACAGGTTTCGAAGGATAATAGGTATGGCTTAAATCAGAAACAACCTGTTTCTTGATTTTTCTTGGAACTTTCGGTTCCACAGGCTCAAAGGATGCAATTGTTCCATCTTCATGATAGGCCACTTCATATAAAGATGGAACGTAAAGCCCCGGAATCTTCGATGCTTCTATCAAAAATTCTTTTCGGCTTCCACCTGTTTTTTTCCACACTTTATAACGATCCATTAATTCATAATAAACCGTTTCAGCTTCTCCAATATAAAAAATATCAAAAAATTCCGCCAGAGGTTCCGGATTGTAGGCACAGGGACCGCCGCCGATGACAAAGGGATGGTCTGTTGTACGGTCTGCTGACTTTAATGGAATCTGACTCAGATCCAGAATCTGAAGCACGTTGGTATAACACATTTCATACTGAAGGGTCATTGCAAGAAAATCAAAATCCTTAACAGGGTCCTGAGATTCCAGAGCAAACAACGGAATATGACGTTCACGCATGATGGCATCCAAATCCATCCACGGTGAATAGAGACGTTCGCAATAAACGTCCTCCCGCTGATTCAACATATCATAAATAATCTGTATTCCAAGGTAGGACATACCTATTTCATACACATCGGGGAAACACATGGCAAAACGAATGTCCACCGATGAAGGGTCCTTATATACCGCATTATATTCATTACCGAGATATCTTGCCGGCTTTTCCACCTTCATGAGAATATCATCGGTTAAAGCAAGTTTTTTCATAATGTTCTCCTTTTTTTACACATTGCATCCAGTATATCATATTCTTATTTAATTTGCCAGACTGTCAATCAAATCCGAAACATCCTCCAGCGTATAATTTACGGAAATGTATTCCGGAATTTTCGTCAACTCTTTTGGAATCTGACTATCGGAAATCATTGGAAAAGTAACTCCGGCGACAAAAAGCGCCACCGCCAGAAAACAGCGAAACAGACAGTACATTCCTGGGTTGACGCCGGAAATATGATCCGCATAATCACGGGTCATGCGTCCGCTCCGTACACGCATATTCTGAATTTCACGTCTCCTGTCCATATCCATAAAAACACCGCCGATATAATCTTCTTCTAATTATATCGACGGTATCTGAAAAATATGCATATTAAGACAGCAGCATACGATCGTTGGAAAATTCACCGCCGCTGGCCTGTTCAAATTTCTTCAAAAGATCACTGACTTCCAGGCGGCTCTTTTCTTCTCCGCGGACATCATAGATAATCTCGCCTTCATTCATCATTATGAGGCGGTTTCCAAGACGGATGGCATCTTTCATGTTGTGTGTGACCATCAAGGCTGTCAGATGATTTTCCGTAACAATTTCTTCCGTTAAATCAAGAACCTTCTTTGCTGTTTTTGGGTCGAGAGCGGCTGTATGCTCATCCAGAAGCAACAGCTTCGGTTTTTTCAATGTGGCCATAAGAAGGGTCAATGCCTGACGCTGTCCGCCGGAGAGGAGGCCGACTTTCGATGAGAGCCGATTCTCCAGACCAAGGTCCAGACGGGTGAGTAATTTCTTATACTGCTCTTTTTCTTCACCGGAAATTCCCCATCGAAGTCCGCGGCTCTGGCCACGTCTTAACGCAAGGGCAAGATTTTCCTGAATTTCCATATCGGCGGCAGTTCCCCGCATCGGGTCCTGAAATACCCGGCCAAGATATTTTGCACGGGCATACTCCGGCAATCTTGAAATATTCACTCCATCCAGATCGATGACACCGGAGTCGATCGGATAAACGCCTGCGATCATATTCAGCATCGTGGATTTCCCGGCGCCGTTACCACCGATGATCGTAACGAAATCTTCCGGTTCCAGGTGCAGACTGATATTACGAAGCGCCTTTTTTTCATTAATAGTTCCAATATTAAACGTCTTGCTGACATTGGAGATTTTAAGCATTCTTCTCTCCTCCTTCCGAGTAAGCACGTTTTACACGATATTTATTTAAAGAAACAGGAATACAGAGGGCGAGGGCAACAATGATTGCTGATAACAGTTTCATATCGTTGGCGTCCATACCAAGCTGGAGAACGACGGCGCGAATAAGGAAATAAACAATAGAACCAACTATAGCCGAAGCCAGACGACTTCCAAAGGAACGGAATTTTCCCATCAGCACATCACCAATAACGATGGCGGCCAGACCGATAACGATGGCACCGGTACCCATACCGATATCCGCATATTTCTGGCTCTGACATACAAGGCCTCCGGAAAGACCAACCAGACCGTTACTGAGCATCAAAGCAATCATCTTTGTCATTTTTGTATTTACACCGAGGGCGCGAATCATGTCTTCGTTATTACCGGTTGCACGCAGGGCAGAACCGATTTCTGTACCGAAAAACCAGTATAATGCAACGATAATTACAACGGCAATGATAATTCCTATCAGACCGGAAGCCTGGGAGGATTTCAATCCCGTCACTTCAACAAAGCTGGAAAAAATCGTCTTTGTTTTTAATAATGGAATATTACTCTTTCCCATAATCCGAAGATTAATAGACCACAGGGCAATCTGGGTCAAAATACCGGCCAGAATTGCCGGAATATCAAAAGCCGTATGTAAGAGCCCTGTTACTGCTCCGGCAATCATTCCGGCCAATGTGGCAATGACAAGGGCCAGAATCGGATTCATTCCATGAGTCACGACTAAAGTCGCACAGACACAGCCGCCCAGGGCAAAACTGCCATCGACTGTCAAGTCTGCAATATCAAGAATTTTATATGTAATATATACGCCAAGCACAAGAACGCCCCAGAGAATCCCCTGGGATGCAGCGCCCTGTAGCGCCAGCAGTATACCGCCAATATTCATGAGCACTTCTCTCCTTTTCCTTTAGTGTTATTTACCTAAAAAAATAGCCC
>CABRLU010000173.1 GCA_902471845.1 uncultured Lachnospiraceae bacterium
GGGGAATTCTTCCGGAGGGGGATCTGACCAGAATTAATCTGGCGGCGCCCCTGGAAGATGGTCAAAAGGTCTATATTCCATCCCGGGAAGAGGCGGAGATGATGCCGGAAATGGAGAAAACGCCGGATAAATCGGAGGATACGGCCTATGGTATTTCCAATGGGCGGGTGAATATTAATCAGGCTTCAAAGGAAGCTTTGATGACACTTCCGGGAATCGGAGAGGCGAAGGCTGATGCGATTCTGGCCTACAGGCAGGCTGAGGGCGCCTTTGAGAGCACGGAAGATCTGATGCAGGTCCCGGGTATCAAGGAAGGCGTTTTTTCAAAGATTAAAGACCGGATTTCTATAGATTGAGGTGAGGAAGATGGCTAAAAAGGTACTTGTGGTTGATGATGAAAAGCTGATTGTTAAGGGAATCCGCTATAGCCTGGAGCAGGATGGTATGGCTGTCGAGGTGGCCTATGACGGACGTCAGGCACTGGAGATGGCACAGAATAATGCCTATGATGTGATTCTTCTGGACGTGATGCTCCCAGAGCTGAACGGATTTGAGGTATGTCAGATGATTCGTGATTTTTCAGATGTTCCGATCATTATGCTGACAGCTAAGGGCGATGATATGGATAAGATTCTCGGACTGGAATATGGAGCCGATGATTATATTACGAAGCCGTTTAATATTTTAGAGGTAAAGGCGCGGATTAAGGCAATTATGCGCCGGACCCGTGTCAAGGAGCCGGAAGTGGTGAATCCTCGGATGATCACATCCGGAGATATGCGGATTGATCTGGACAGCCGACGGGTATTTATCTCAGATAAAGAAGTGAATCTGACAGCAAAAGAGTTTGACCTGCTTGAATTGCTGATCACAAACCCGAATAAGGTTTATAATCGGGAGAATCTGTTGAATCTCGTCTGGGGGTATGATTATCCGGGAGATGTGCGGACTGTGGATGTCCATGTACGTCGTCTCAGAGAAAAAGTGGAAGCAAATCCGAGTGAGCCACGGTATATACATACAAAATGGGGTGTTGGTTATTTCTTCCAGAACTAAAAAGGCTAAGAAAAAGAAAAACAGTTTTTTATACAGCATGCGTTTATGGTTGGTAGTTGCCCTGATTGCGGTAACTATCAGCCCTTTATTTATTATGCGGCTGGTTGCTCTGAATAATATCGAAGTTCAGCTCCGTACTCGGCGGGGAAATGAACTTTCCAACTATGCGCTGATTCTTTCAAATCAGATTGTGCGGAGTAATTATTTTAAAGGTGAAAATATGGAGATTGTCCATGCGGACATGAATCAAAGTGCATCCATGTATAATGGCCGTATATTGATTATCGACAATCAATATAATATTGTAAAAGATACCTATTCTACACTGGACGGTCTGACATCGATTTCACAGGAAACGGTACAGGCCATGAATGGAGAGAGTGTTAAAAAATATAACAAAGAGGACGGAATGCTGGAACTGGCCGTACCCATCACAACGGAAGACAAAAAAGAAGTTCTCGGAGTGATTCTTTTTTATTCATCGGTTTTGGATATCCAAAGGACCTGTGATTCCATCGGCCGTTCCTTTAATGGCATTACGACGGCTTTGGTAGGGCTCTGTATTTTGCTTTCGTTGGTTATTGCCAATTTCTTTACAAAACCACTGAAACGGGTGGCGAATTCCATTGACCGGATGGCTGAGGGACATTTTGATGAAGAGATTCATCTGAGAGGATTTTCAGAGATAAGGATGATTTCCGATTCCTTTAATACGATGCTTGGAAAAATGCAGAAGGTGGAGAATTCCCGTCAGGAGTTTGTATCCAATGTATCCCATGAGTTGAAGACGCCGATTACTTCCATTAAGGTATTGGCGGATTCCCTGAATATGCAGGAAAATGTGCCGAATGAGGTATATAAGGAATTCATGCAGGATATCGTTGTGGAGATTGACCGTGAAAATCAGATTATCAATGACCTGCTCGCACTTGTTAAAATGGACAAGTCGGTGGCTGAACTGAATATATCTGCGATCAATGTCAATGATACGCTGGAGATGATTTTAAAACGGCTGCGTCCGATTGCGGCGAAACGGAATATAGAGCTTGTTTTCGAAAGCTTTCGACAGGTGACGGCAGAGTGTGATGAAGTAAAATTAAATCTGGCTTTTACGAATCTGGTGGAAAACGGTATTAAATATAACGTGGCCGGCGGGTGGGTGAAGGTATCGCTGGATGCAGACCACAAATACTTTTATGTGAAAGTCACGGATTCGGGTATTGGTATTCCGAAGGAATATCAGGATCAGATTTTTGAACGTTTTTACCGGGTGGACAAGGCACGTTCCAGGGAAACCGGCGGTACAGGACTTGGTCTGGCCATTACGAAAAATATTATACTGATGCACGATGGAGCCATTAAGGTGTTTAGCAAGGAGGATGAAGGTTCTACCTTTGTTGTGCGTATTCCTTTGAAGCATATTCAGGAAGGATTGAATGGAGGGGTGAAAAATGAGAAAAATTAAATTTTTTGCCGTTCTGTTTCTTAGCCTGTGTCTGGTGCTGTCGACGACCGGATGCAGTTCGGTCAGAACTATCTGGCATAAACTGGGACATAAAGAAGATGCAGAGGTGACAACGACCGAAGCGTCTCACGGAGTTTATCAGATGAACCTGGGCGAGACCCGGCTGATCAAAGCTGCTTATGAGGTAACAGCAGATTCGACAGAGGAATTGATTGGCGCATGTATTGAGGGCATGAAGCAGACTCCGTCAGACAATGCTTATAAGTGCCTCATTTATGGAGATGTTCAGGTGACGGATTATTCCTATGACAGTAATAATCGTCTGGTTACCTTATATTTTGATCCGGCTTACAGTAAGCTGACGGCGTCCAGAGAGATATTGACCCGGGCCGGAATCGTGAAGACACTGACCCAGTTCAGCGATGAAATTCAGTACGTTTCTTTTGTTATTGGCGACCAGCCGATGACAACGACCGATGGTTTGACAAAGATGATGCGAGGGAAAGACTTTGTTGATAATATCAGCGGTAATATGGAATATGTCCGGGAGGATTATGTTACCATGTATTTTGTCAGCGGGGACGGAACCAGGCTTCAGGCAGAAGATGTTGTGGTGAAATATTTGAGTAAAATCAATCTGGAGACAGCTCTGGTAAACAGCCTGGTATCCGGACCGATCACAAAAGGACTGAAGCCTTCATTATCCCCGGATACGGTGGTGAATAAAGTTACGATTCGGGAAGGGATATGCTATGTAGATGTGGATAAAACCTTTCTTGAACGGGTGAACGGGCAGAGCTTCGAGTTAAATATTTATTCTGTGGTGAATACATTGACACAGGTGACCGGTGTGAGCCGTGTCCAGTTTTTAATTGACGGAGCTATTTTCAATGGTTCGGTAGAGGGCGTACATATTGATGGAATGTTTGAAAAGAATATGTCCCTCGTCTATCGTCCGGAAAAAGAGGGGCAAAAACAGAATCCGCCGCCGAAGCCGCCGGAAGACGGAGATGCTCTCAAAAAAGACATTGAACAGCAGTTGAAAGATAATACGGCGACTTCTGAAAATACAAATTCGGGCGAAACGGCGACCGGCGGGGCAGAAACAAGTGAAACGCCGACGGAAGCTGGATCTCCGGCGGAGCCGACACCGGAAGCAAGCGGAGAAAATACAGGAGAATAATACATGAAACGTCCACTGATGGGTGCAGGTATCGCCTTGGTGGCAGGAATGGCAGCAGCTTTATTTGGTGTTCCCGGTTTATGGGTGGCCATAACAGTGGTTGTGTGCATCGTGTGTTTGATGAAATGGACAGAGTGTTCTTTAATCTATGTTTTGGGACTCTCTGTCTTTTTGTTTGTCGGATTTTGTCGAGGTATGACAAGTGGGCTGGATGAATATGGAAGCATTCAAATGGAAGAACGTATCCAGGGAGAGGTATGGCGGGTGCAGGAAAAACCTGAAAGTACATATATTTATGTTAAGGTAGATAAGAAAATTTCCGTATTAGTCGTAGTCGCCTGTCAGGGGAATGAAAAGGAAAGACGAAAGGAATATTACAAGGGCCAGGTGATTCAGGCCGCAGGCAGAGCGGAAGTCTTTGAGAGGCCGGGAAATCCGGGACAGTTTGACGCAGAGACGTATTATGTATCCCAAGGGATTATGTATCGGCTCAGGGCGGATGAAATTTCTGTGGTTTATGAAGGTTCATGGATTTGGCGCAGGCTTCGGTTCTTGGAAAAACTAAAAGGCGCTATATTTGATTTCTATAGTTTGGCGATGAGCGAGGATGGTGCCGGGGTAGTGCAGGCGGCCGTACTTGGTGACAGATCCGGATTTCAGGAGGATTTACGTCGGTATTATCAGGAAAATGGCTGGATGCATCTGGTCACAACGTCGGGACTTCATCTGTCCTTTATTGCTATGGGACTTTATCGGAGGCTGAGAAAATCAACGGTAGCTATCCTGCCTTCAACGGTGATGGCGCTGTTGCTGATGATGGCTTATGGATATATGACAGATTTTGGCGATTCGATGTTAAGAGCTATGGGCATGATGGTGTTTCTGCTTGTGGGCCGACTGTCAGGCAGAAAAATGGATGTTCCGACAGCTCTTGTATTGACGGCCGATGTTTTATTGCTTCTTCGGCCGGAGCGTCTATTTTTGGCCGGGTTTCAATTGTCCTTTGGCGCTGTGGCCGGAATGAAAGTGGGAAAATATGTTATAAAATACTGGCGGAATGGGGAGAAGGTACAAAAGAACGGAAATGCGGGTATTTTTAAGGAGCACTAT
>CABRLU010000174.1 GCA_902471845.1 uncultured Lachnospiraceae bacterium
TACACGACGCTCTTCCGATCTTGTAGAAATCAGAATAGGAATTTAGGGGATTATATGATATAATCGGAGTAACGAATCGGAATTTGTTGGTGTGAAGATGCTAAAAATTATATTTTAGAATTAGAAAGATTGGAATTAGTGGTGAAAAACAAATGACTGTACAGCAATTAAAATATATTGTGACTGTGGCTGAAACAGGATCAATTACAGAAGCAGCTAAACAGCTTTTTATCTCGCAACCAAGCCTTTCAAATGCAGTAAAAGAAATCGAAAAGGAAGTTGGGATTACCATTTTCCTTCGGAGTCATGCAGGTATCACTCTTACAAAAGAAGGAATGGAATTCCTTGGATATGCAAGACAAGTCATTCAGCAGATGGAACTGTTGGAAGATCGATACGTTACTGACTTACCGCAGAAAACAAGGTTTGGTGTCTCTGCTCAGCATTATACTTTTACAGAAAATGCGTTTGTGGAACTCGTAAAGAAATTCGGACAGGAACGGTATGAGTTTTATTTTAATGCAACCAGTACGCATCAGATTCTCGAAGATGTAAAAAACCGGGTTAGTGATCTTGGAATCATCTATCTTTCTAAAGAGAATGGGGCAGTAATTCAAAAGGTTTTGAATGAATATAATCTTCAATTTACTCCCTTGTTCTATGCAAAGCCCCATGTGTTTATTCAGAAACACCATCCTCTTGCGTCCAGAGAAAGCCTTGTTCTTGATGACTTGCGTCCATTTCCGAGATTGAATTTTGTTCAGGGAAGTTATGAATCAGCCTACTATTCAGAAGAACTATATAGTACCGTCCAAGTAGAAAAGCAGATTCATGTTAATGACCGTGGTGCTATCGTCAATTTTATGATGGGGTTGAATGCTTATACGATATCAAGCGGTATTTTTCCGAAATATCTTCATGGAGACAATATTGTTGCAATTCCATTAAACGAAAATGAACAGATGAAGATTGGTTATATTATGAATGAAAAACAGGAGCTTTCCGAACTTGGTTTGATTTATATCAATGAACTTAGGAAGTATGCACCGGAAGTATAACATATTTTGAAACTATGGAGTTGCATATAAAATAGGTATTATGTATGATACGCCTCTATCTGATAAGATTATTGATAGAAAGGTGGTCGATTATAATGCCGACTTATGTGATTGGAAATTTTCTGATATATTGTATTGTTAATGCATTTACTCCGGGTCCCGGAAATATACTTGCCCTGAATACTGTAACGAACTATGGCTGGAAAAAAGGGAAACCGCTGTTTTTGGGGATCTTTACGGGATACTATGTGGTTCAGATTCTGTGTGCTGTATTTGTATATGGAGTCAGCATGTTTTTACCGAATCTAATGAGTGTGTTGAAATACGTAGGAGCAGCTTATATTCTGTGGCTGACCATTCATATAGCAATCGGTAAGCCACATGCTGAGAGCGCTGAGAAGTCCGCCTCTTTTTTGAAAGGCTTTATGCTCCAGTTCGTTAATGTGAAAATTTATATGTTTGGTATTACAGCTCTGACGGGATATATTGTTGACTTTAATTCATCATTTGCTGTACTTCTGTTCTTCGAGCTTGTAATTGCCACAATCGGAACAATAGCAACTGGTACTTGGATCGGGATGGGTGTTTTGATTCAAAAATATTACCTGAAACATTACAGAATCATCAATGTGATTTTAGCACTGACACTGATAGAATGTATATACAGTATGCTGAGATAAATTAAAATTTGTTGAATTCACAGGGGGTAGCGTTTTGGGACGCTGCCTTTCGCTTTTCTTTTACATTCCCCACTCCCCAAATTCTGCGGTTTATGATAGAATATTCGCAGTAGTAAAACACCCTCGTTTTTACTACGTTTTGACTACGTTTCATGTCCCGGGCTTGCCCCGTTTTGCCGCATTTTGCTTGTTCTGTGACAAATATAACAATCTCAGAGCAAAATTTATAGTTGGCAAACTGCGGCAAATCGGGGCAGAATACGGCATTTTAGGAGGATTTTCATTTATGATAAAAGTATTATTCGTCTGCCACGGCAATATTTGCAGATCGCCGATGGCCGAGTTCGTTTTTAAGGATATGGTAGAGAAGGCCGGTTTAAGTCGTTCTTTTGAGATTGCGTCGGCGGCGACAAGCCGGGAGGAGATTGGGAATCCGGTCCATCCGGGGACCCGCAGGATTTTGGAACCGTTAGGCATCAGCTGCCGGGGGAAGCATGCGGTGCAGGTGACAAAAAAGGACTATGCCTATTATGATTATCTGATTGGCATGGATAGTTGGAATATACGGAATATGCTGCGGATTTTCGGCAGTGATCCGGAACAGAAGGTTCACAAGCTGCTTGAATTTGCAGGTCGTCCGGATGATGTGGCGGATCCGTGGTATACCGGGAATTTTGATGTGACCTATCGGGATGTCTGCGAAGGCTGTAGAGGTCTTCTTGAATATATTCGCAAAAATCAGGGAAATCTTTTGTAAGGTTTCCCTGATTTTTTTATTGACAAATGGAAATATAGTGATATACTTTGAATATCAAAATATTAAATAATCAAATAAAATGAAAGACAGAGGAGATTATCTATGTTAGAGAAAATTAGAACAATCATTGCAGACCAGTTATCCGTTGAAGAAAGCAGTATCCGTCCGGAAACATCCCTGACAAAGGATTTGGAAGCGGATTCTTTGGATTTTGTAGAGCTTATTATGGCATTAGAAGATGCTTTCGATGTAAAAATTGAAGAGGATGATACTGCTAAAATTTCAACGGTTCAGGATATTATGGATTATTTAAAAGCGCAGGGTGTTGAGGAATAAGATGAAAACGGCAATTACAGAGTTATTGCATATAGAATATCCGATTTTTCAGGGCGGCATGGCCTGGGTAGCAGAACATACATTGGCAGCAGCGGTTTCCAATGCGGGCGGCCTTGGAATTATCGCTTCCGGCGGCGCACCCTGTGAATATATTCGGGAAGAAGTACGAAAGACGAAGGCCCTCACGGAGCGGCCTTTCGGCGTGAATGTTATGCTGATGAATCCGGAAGCAGAAGCGATTGCACGGATGGTTGTAGAAGAGGGCGTCCCGGTAGTGACCACCGGGGCCGGTAATCCGGAGAAGTATTTTCCTTTATGGAAGGAAGCTGGAATTAAGATTATCCCAGTTGTGGCTTCCGTAGGGCTTGCCAGACGTATGGCTAAATATGGCGCTGATGCCCTGATTGCCGAAGGATGTGAATCCGGCGGACATATCGGCGAGCAGACAACGATGGCTTTAGTGCCTCAGGTTGTTCAGGCTGTGGATATTCCGGTACTGGCAGCAGGTGGTATTGGTGATGGCCGCGGTGTAGCAGCAGCTTTTATGCTTGGTGCTGAAGGCGTTCAGATCGGAACACGTTTTCTGTTGGCAGATGAAACCCGGATTCATGATAATTATAAGGAGAAAGTGGCTAAGGCAAAGGATATCGATACTCAGGTTACCGGACGTTCGACAGGACATCCGGTGCGGCTGCTCAGAAATCCGATGACCCGGAAATATTTAAAAATGGAAGCGGAAGGCGCATCGGCCGAGGAACTGGAGCGGATGACACTGGGTTCCCTTCGTCGGGCCGTGGTGGATGGCGACCTGGAGGAAGGTTCCTTCATGGCCGGTCAGATTGCCGGGCTTGTAAATAAACGTCAGTCATGTAAAGAAATCATTGAGGAAATGATGAACGAAGCTGTGACAGTAATGCAGGAAAAAGCAAACAGATTTATATCCATTTGGTAACACCGCATGTCAGATGCTTTGCATGGGCGCGCTGCGTCACACCGAAGGCGTACAGAGTAAGCTTCGTGCGACAAGGTTTACCCTTTCGGGTATCCCGCATTGCATGCCCTTCAGCGAGCGCGCTCCGTCAGGCTACGCGCGACAAGGATTACCCTTTCGGGCATCCCGTATTGCATGCCCTTCGGGCGAACGCGCTCCGTCAGGCTACGCGCGATAAGGTTTATAATAAGCAGAAGATGAGGTCGCTGCAGATGCGGTGGCTTTATCTTTAAACAAATGTTTTGAATATCAAATCAATTTTGAGGTAAAGAGGATGAAAAAGACAGCATTGATTTTTCCGGGGCAGGGCGCCCAGAAAATCGGCATGGGAAAGGATTTTTACGAGACTTTTTCAGTCAGCAGAGAAGTCTATGATTGGGCCGGCGAGTGGCTGGGTATGGATGTGAAAGGCCTTTGCTTTGAAGAAAATGATAAATTGGATATTACCCGTTATACACAGGTTGGATTGCTGACCACGGAGCTGGCCATGCTCAAAGCTGTAGAAACCATGGAAATAGTTCCAGCTGTGACGGCAGGTTTAAGTCTTGGAGAATATGCGGCGCTGACAGCAGCGGGAAAAATTTCAGTGGAGGATGCCGTCCGGGTAATTGACAAGCGGGGGCAGTTTATGCAGGAAGCGGTTCCGACAGGCGGTGCCATGGCAGCTGTACTCGGGCTGGAAGTGGAAACGATTGAAAAAATCTGTATGGAGACGCCTGGACTGGTGGAAATCGCAAACGACAACTGCCCGGGACAGACAGTAATTTCCGGTGAGGCAGAGGCAGTGCGGCTGGCAGGTGAAGCCATGAAAGCGGCCGGAGCCAAACG
>CABRLU010000175.1 GCA_902471845.1 uncultured Lachnospiraceae bacterium
GATCTCATTTTCTTTTGCGATCAAACCTGTAATTGCGGCAACGGCCATCTTCCAGTCGCCCCAACCAAGAGGTGTAAAAATCGGAGCAATGACACTTCCGACAGATGCCAGAATACTGCTGTCAAGCTGTTCTGCTTCAAGCATGCCGAACGCACCATCTACCCATCCGAAGTTCATTAAGAACCACAGAACGATTGTTGATAAAAGAATAACTGTACCAGCCTTTTTAATAAAGGACCATCCACGCTCCCACATACTGCGGAGAACATTGATCACTGTAGGCATATGATAAGCCGGAAGCTCCATAACGAATGGGGCCGGTTCTCCGGCAAACATCTTTGTTTTCTTTAAAATAATACCAGAGCATACGATTGCTGCCACGCCAACAAAATAAGCGCTGGTTGCAACCCATGCCGAGCCATTAAAGAATGCACCGGCAATCAAAGCAATGATCGGAAGTTTCGCACCGCATGGTACAAAAGTTGTCGTCATAACTGTCATCTTCCGGTCTCTGTCATTTTCAATTGTACGGGATGCCATGATTCCAGGAATACCGCAGCCGCTTCCGATGAGCATAGGAATAAAGGATTTACCGGATAAACCAAATTTACGGAAAATACGGTCCATAATAAATGCAACACGGGCCATATAACCGCAGGCTTCCAAAAATGCAAGGAAAATAAATAATACAAGCATCTGTGGAACGAAACCAAGTACAGCGCCCACACCGGCAACAATACCGTCAAGAATCAGACTCTGTAACCATCCTGCGCAGTTGATGCTTACCAACACACTTTCAATGGCCGGAGGAATAATCTCTCCAAAAAGTACATCATTTGTCCAGTCTGTAACAATCGCTCCTACGGTTGTTACAGAAACATAATATACAATGAACATAACCACAGCGAAAATCGGTAATGCCAGAATACGATTTGTAACAATCCGGTCAATCTTATCGGATACGGAAAGCTCGCCCTTGGCTGCTCTCTTATAACTCTTTCCGATCACAGAAGTAATATATCCATAACGCTCATTGGTAATAATACTTTCGGAATCATCATCCTGAGCATCTTCTGCCTTTTTAATAATATTCTCAACGTTCGGCACAACTTTCATTGTCTGGGCAATCTTGTCATCCCGCTCAAACAATTTAATGGCATAAAAACGTTTCTGTTCTTCAGGAATCGAAGCATCCAGCATATTTTCAATCTCTTCCAGAACATTTTCAATCTCCGGAGAAAATTTATGTACTGGTGCGGAAGTATTTCTTGTTGCGACACTCACTGCTTTTTCTGCCGCTTTCATAATACCCGTACCCTTTAACGCGGAAATTTCAACAATCTCACAGCCCAGGTCCTTACTCAGCTGATTAATGTCGATATGATCCCCGTTTTTCTCAACGATATCCATCATATTGACGGCCATAACTACCGGAATACCAAGCTCCATGAGCTGAGTGGATAAATACAGGTTTCTTTCAAGATTCGTACCGTCTACGATATTTAAGATAACGTCCGGACGTTCCGTAATCAGATAATTTCTTGCCACAACCTCTTCCAATGTATATGGCGATAAAGAATAAATACCCGGAAGGTCCATAATCACAACATCTTTATGTCCTTTCAGCTTACCTTCCTTCTTTTCTACAGTAACACCTGGCCAGTTTCCTACAAACTGATTGGAACCGGTCAATCCATTAAACAAAGTGGTCTTACCACTGTTCGGATTACCCGCAAGTGCAATCTTAATTGACATTTTATAACATCCTCCTTCTTCCCCTATGATTAGTTTATTCTAACCCATAGTCGTTAAAAAAGTACAGTACATTACTGTACTTCTATCATCTGTGCATCTGCCTTTCTCAAGGACAACTCATATCCTCTGACAGTCACTTCCACCGGGTCTCCCAGAGGCGCAACTTTACGGATATATACCTCAGTACCTTTTGTGATGCCCATATCCATAATCCGGCGTTTTACCGCCCCTTCACCGTGGAGCTTCACTACGGACACACTCTGACCGCATTTTACATCCTTTAATGTCTGCATCCTTTCTTCCTCCTACTTAAACCATAATCTTATTAGCCATCTCTCTGCTGATTGCCACACGTGAACCCTTCACATTAACAATCACATTCCCATTCATCTCAGAAACTACCGACACAATGGATCCGGCAACAAATCCAAGACTTTCCAGAAATCGGCGCACTTCTTCTTTTCCACCAATCTTTATTATAGTATTCTCTTCTCCAGCTTTCGCCATTGTTAAAGGCATCATCATCTCTTCCTTTCTGAGTTAGGAAATTCTAACCTCAATGCTTAGATTAGCACTCACTAACCCAAATGTCAAGGTTTTTTTGAGAAATTTTTCCCAAAATGTTTTTCCCTTTGTTTTTCCCCTTTCCTGTGTTATAATAGTAATAATACTTGGGACAGGGGGATTTACTCATGAAAATACAAGAATCTGCTGAAAACTATCTGGAAACCATTCTCGTTTTAAGCCAGCGGCATCCGCAGGTTCGTTCAATTGACATTGCGACCGAACTCGGTTTTTCAAAACCAAGCGTCAGCGTTGCCATGAAGAACCTTCGTGAGAATGGATATGTCACTGTCAATGAACACGGACATATCTCCTTAACCGCGAGCGGCCTCCAGATTGCCGAAACCATCTATGAGCGCCATACCTTATTATCCAGTTGGCTGGAATTTCTTGGTGTGGACAGCAAAATTGCCGCTCAGGATGCCTGCCGCATTGAACATGTGATCAGCCCGGAAAGCTTCCAGGCCATCAAAACCCATGTTGCTGTCGGAATGAAAGATTTCCAGAAAAAATAAGCGAGAGCCGCTCTGTTTGAGAGCGGCCCTTTTTCTATTAACCCACATTTTCAAGAATATCCGTCAACGCTGCACTGCTGCTTGTGTGACAGCGAATGACCTGAGCATTACTTCGTTTCGCTTCATCCACAGCACAGCGCACCATTTTGTGCGAGACCGTATTTGTAAACAAAATGAACACATCCGGTCTCCCCATTTGTTTGTTTAAATCTGCCGACATATGGGTGAATACTTTCACCTTATGATTATAATTTTTACAAATTTTCTTATATTGGCCGACCATCCGGTCATGTCCGCCTACAATTACGATACTCATCTTTCAAACACCTGCCTTTATGCTTTGGCTAAATCTTTGCCTAAATCAATGCACGCTTCCTGCGCCTCTTCATTCGGAGCTTCCTGACAAATAGCGTCTTCTCCGCCAAGTACGCGAGCGCCTGCACTTTCCATATCTGCTACCCATGTACGCATCCATTCGCCGTCTCCCCAACCATAAGAACCAAATAAACCGATTGTCTTTCCGCTGGCGAAACCTTTGACCGCCTCTACAAATGGTTCCATTTCACCTTCTTCAAGCTGTTCTGCTCCCATGGACGGGCAGCCCAGTGCAAATACGGGGCAATCTTTTAAAGCATCCGGTGTAATGTCGCTGACAGATACAACCTTTGCTTCTTTTCCGCCCTCTTTAATGCCCTGGCCGACAAATCCTGCCATAGCTTCTGTGTTTCCTGTTCCACTCCAATATACAACTACAATTTCACTCATATCTTTATTCCTCCTGTTATTAAGCAGTCATACACTGCCATTCACTGGTAATCTCCCAAAGGTTCTTTCCTTTTTCCGCTTCCTGGATAAAAACGTATCGAATCTGCTCATAGCTTTTAAATAACTCTTTTCGCTCCTCCACATTTTCATAAACCTTCCAGTAACCGGAGTAGAGATAATTCTTTCCTTCATGTTTAATAAAACCTTTAACATCCGCCATTGGGTATCCTAAAAACACACCCATCTCATGGGGAAAAGGAATATCCTGTGTTCTGCGATATTCTCGAAACCGCTGACCAAGACGTACCAACATCTGATCCAGACGGTCCTCCTCATATCCATTTTCAGCTAAAAACATCCGTTCTTCTTCCCGGAATACAATCTCCTCAAGAGCAGCTTTCCGATAAAGCAGCCATATATTTTTTTCATCCCCGGCATAAAGACACCGCCAGGATAATCCGGTCCCTTCCAGGGTCCGGACAACGTCTCTAATATGTTTGTTTTCAAGAACCAGCATATTGGACGGTTTCACCCCCGCCAACACCGGTGCACATTGTCCTGCGATTTTCACCTCTAAAGGCTGATGCCACCACCATGTCAGCATTCCCTTGTCACCCCTTTTTAATTAGTTTAAACTAACGTTAGTTTTAACTAACCACAAGGATACACTACTTTCGCTGATTTGTCTATACCCTGGATTGATAAGATTTCTCAAAAAACGCCCCTGCAGAGCATATGGCTTTGCAGAGACGTCCAATATACATAATACAATTTTAATGTTCCCGAATCATTTTCACGCATTGAATAAGAATGGTCGGAATAATTGCCAAAAGATAAATCATTCCGAACTGGCCCGATGTCAATGATGATACAAGAAACAGACGTTTTAATACCGGCACAAACAGCACAAGATTTAAGAATACCATACCTGCCGCAAAAGCTGCGAGACTGTACCAGTTTCCGGAAAATCCGATTTTAAAGATTGAATGTTTGCTCCGACAGTTAAATCCATGGAAGAGCCGGGCCGCTGTCAGTGTTGCAAAG
>CABRLU010000176.1 GCA_902471845.1 uncultured Lachnospiraceae bacterium
CTATTTCCAGCACCTTCCATATTTGCTGGCATTTAATGAATCGAACGGAACTAGGCTGCATCCGTGTGAACCATACATCATGTCTTCAATGGATTGTATTGCATCGAAAAAATATAAAACATTAGAAGAAGTGCCGGACGGGGCTTCGATTGCTGTTGCAGATGATGCCTCCAATCTCTCTATCAACCTGGAAGATCTGCAATCAATTGGCTGGCTGAAGCTCAAAGAAATCCCGGAGGACAGCCTATACACAACCTTTGATATTATCGAAAATCCAAAAAATCTTCAGTTGGTAGAGATGGACATGTTCTCCCGTTTTTCTGCTATGGATGGAGATGTTGATTTGGCTATGAGCTTTTTCAGCAACCAGTCGCAGGCAAAATACAATTTTAATTTGCTGAAGTTGTTTGAAGAGAACGTTTCTTATCCAATCATTGCAGTTGTTAGAGAAGAAGATAAAGAGACACAGTGGGTTGATGATTTCATGGATGCATTAGCAAGCGAAACACAGCTGGAGAGAATCGCAGAACAGAATAAACCAAGCCTTGCATGGAAAGTTTTATTTGAGGTAGCTGAATAAGCAGATAGATTAGGAAGAAGGATCATTCCTTCTTCCTAATCTATCATCTTTCAACGGTATTTTAAGATAGTGAAATAATAATCGGTACTGTCATTTGAGGAAGGTATCAGTATGATTGAAATAAACAAGCTTTGTAAATCGTTCGGCTCTTTGGAAGTGCTGAAGGATATTAGTTTGACGATTCAGACAGGGGAAATATATGGTCTGGTCGGCAGGAGTGGAGCAGGTAAATCAACACTTTTGCGGTGTATCAATGCTTTGGAACCATATCAGAGTGGAAGTCTTAAAATTGATGGGACAGAAATTAAAGGTTTAAATAAGCAGCAGATTAGGGAATTGAGAAAAGGAATAGGAATGATTTTTCAACAGTTTTCTCTGATAGAGCGGAGGAGCGTTTATAAAAATGTTGCTCTTCCAATGAAATGCTGGAAATATGATAAAAATATTATAGATAAACGAGTTCGGGAATTACTGGAATTGGTAGAAATTTCTGACAAAATAGATGCAAGACCTTCTACTCTTTCGGGCGGGCAAAAACAACGAGTTGCTATTGCAAGGGCGTTAGCTCTTGATTCACATATTTTATTATGTGATGAAGCCACCTCTGCGTTAGATCCGAAGACTACCCAATCGGTTCTTCATCTTCTTAGGGACATCAATCAAAAGTTGGGATTAACCATTATCGTAGTTACACATCAGATGGAAGTAGTTCGAGAAGTTTGTGATACGATTTCCATTCTGGAAAATGGTAAAATTTCAGCAGCGGGTGCAGTTAAAGAGGTGTTTTTGCAAAAACCAAAAGCATTAATGACACTGCTTGGAAAAGAGGACCACACTTATCAGGAAGATGGAGAGGTAGTCTCTTTTATTTTGTCAACAGATCAATTGGATGCCATTCATTTTACGCATGATCAATTTGGAGCAAAAATACTTTCAACTAGCACAAATGACTACAAAGGATTGCCTTTTACAGAGGTTGTTGTTACCACGACACCCTCCAAAACAGAAGATTTGAAAAATTTTCTGAAAGAGCAAAAATTTTTTTACTATGCGGCAGGAGGACAAAACTAATGGAAAGGCTTTCTTTAGAGCAATATCTTACGCAAGTTATCTGGCCGGCATTTTTGACTACGATGACGGTTATGGCTTGGACAGTACTGATTTCTACTGTTGTTGGATTTATTCTTGCAGTTATTATGGATGTTTCAAAAGAGGATGGACTTCATCCTAATCCTCTGATTTCCCGTGTCATGGATTTTTTGATTAACTTAATTCGTTCTTTCCCATTTGTAATTTTGATGGTTTCTTTGATCCCGGTAACGAGATTTATCACCGGATCTTCTATTGGTGTTAAAGCGGCAATTTTTCCATTATGTATCACAATGTCGCCTTATATGGCACGATTGATTCAAGGACATATGGACCAAGTTAGCAGAGAAGCGATTGAGGCGGCAAAATCTTTTGGGGCTTCCACCTTTCAGATTATCTGGCATGTAATTCTGGTAGAAGCTATACCGGGAATCTCTTCTGTTATTTGCTTCAGCGCAGTGGCAGCATTGAATGCATCTACAACGGCTGGTATGGTTGGTGCAGGCGGCTTGGGAAACGTTGCGATTCGATATGGATATAACAACTTCAACGATACAATCATGTACTCCACTGTGGCGATTCTGGTAATATTGGTACAGCTTATTCAGTTTATCGGAAATAAAATTTATAATAAATTAAAATGATGTCAGGAGGTTCAATATGGATTACGCAACACTAAAAAGGGAAGCGGCAAAGTATCCTGATACGATGACAAGCATGGAGCGAATGAAGGCTTATGCGATGGGAGAGGTGGTTGACCACATCCCGTTCAGTACAGGTGGTCCAGATTCGTTTGTGCATCTGTACGGCTATACATTGGGAGAATACCGTCGTTCGATGGACGTACAGTTTGATGTTGCAGAACAGGCAAAGAGAGAGTTTGGCGGTAGTGGGATGTATGCAAACACCAATCTTTCCTTGCGTGGAGTGGGAGAAGCAGTCGGCTCAAAGGTGGTATACCCTGAAAATAGCACCGATTACATCAGTGAGCATGTTTTAAAGAATTATGATCAGCTGGATGATCTTGTTTTTGACCCGGAAACCAATCCGTTTTTGCAGGAGAAGATTGCTTGGGCAAAAGAGGTTCAGAAGCGGATGGATGGACGTTGTATGGTGGTGACCGGTGGTTCAGGACCGATGACGACAGCGATTTCGATTCGTTCACCGGAGATGCTGATGCGGGATATGATTCGTGATAAGGAAAATGCACACCGGTTGTTGAATTTTAGTGTCCAGTGTACTTTAAAATGGATCAAATATAACCGGGAAATTTTTCCAAATGCAGTGGTTGGTCTGGCGGACCCGGCGACTTCTGGGAATTTGATTAGCAATAAGATGTTCCACGAATTTTCCAAACCACACTTTATGGATTTGCTGGCAGGAATTAAGGAAATTACCGGTTCAATTCCGGGGATTCACATTTGTGGAAAAACCAAGCATTTCTGGAAGGATTTGCCGGAAATGGGATTTCCATCCTTCAGCGTAGATAACTGTGAGGATTTGGCAGAATTGAAGGAAGCAATCGGGGATAAAATGAAGATTTCAGGAAATGTTCCTCCGACAACAGTCCTACAGAATGGTACGATTGATGATGTTATCGCTTCTGTTATAGAATGTTTAATTAAGGGAAGTGACAGCCCTTGTGGGTATTCTCTGGCGATGGGATGTGCCATTCCTTTGGGGACTCCGCGGGAAAATCTGGAAGCCTATATGTATGCTGCCCGACGATACGGAAGAGGAGCGCAAAAAGGAAAACTTTGCCGCGGATTGTATGAGGAAGGAATCCTGCATTAAGAGGATATACAGATAAAATTTCAGGGCAAAGAATCTTTTTCGTTTTATCTGTTCGCAATGGCTTCATCCAATGAATGGAGAAACCTATAATACACACGACAATGACATTGTCCTGGTGTTTGACCTCCTTTCGGGAGATGAGCGACCTTTCATGTAAACACAGTAAGAGGATATAAAATCAAAAAAGGACGATATGACTTTGGTCATATCGTCCTTTTGGTATTGCAAAAATTTTGTAAGGTGAAATCTTTTGCGGAGAATCGGGCATTTTGGTTACGGCATGATGGAGTTTGCGCCGTCTACGATTACGCTCTGACCGGAGAAGTAGCAGGAATCCGGTCCAGCAAGGAAAGCAACGACAGGAGCGATGTCGGTTTCGGAATCGCCAAAGCGTTTCATTGGGTTCAATTCCACCTGTTTTGCATATTCCTCCGGGAATTTTTCTGCCCAAGCTTTTGCAGCAGGAGATTCAGCGCCCGGCAGAACAACGTTGACACAGATGCCGTACTGTCCCCACTCTTTGGCTGCAATCTTGGTCAAGCCGCGCAGCGCTTCCTTGTTGGAGCCATAAGCCAGCTGACCAGCAATGCCGAACATACCGGTAGCGGAGGCGAAGTTGATGATTCTGCCTTCGTGTTGCTCTTTCATGTATGGGAAGGCTGCCTGCATATAGTTCAGAGAGCCAATCACACCGCTCTGCCATGCCTTGAGCATATTGTCGTAGCTGGTTTCTTCGACCGGTGCGGAAGGAACGATTGCCTGTCCATTGTTGACAACAACGTCGACAGTTCCATAGGCTTCTACGGTGGCTTTTACGACCTCTTCTACTCTTGCACGGTCGGCGGAGTCACAGCTCATAGCAAAGCCTTCGCCGCCGAATTCTTTGATTTCCTTGATGGTCTGTTCGATTGGCTCCAGACGGCGACCGGTGGCAACGACTTTGACACCGCGTTTGGCTAAACAAAGCGCAATTCCTTTTCCGATTCCCTGTCCGGCGCCGGTTACAATAGCAACTTTTTCAGATAATGGTTTCATTTTTAGTAATCCTCCTAGTGTGAAAATGATTCGGTCAAGATTGTTATGTTATAATCTTAACATAGATATTTTCCCTTTTCAATGAAAAAACCGGCATACAATCAAAATCGTGACTTCGCTTAAGTGTTAAGAGGGTTATTA
>CABRLU010000177.1 GCA_902471845.1 uncultured Lachnospiraceae bacterium
AAGCCGAAATCAAAACCCATATGATGAACGAATAGGCAAAACAGATCTGGGTCATAAACCGAATCGCCTTTTTCATCAAATCATACTTCTGCGCGCCAAAATTATAGCTGATAATCGGCGAAGAACCATCGGCCACAGCCATTACCGGCGTCTGTGCGATTTCCCGGATGGAATTAATTACCGTCATGACACTGATATAGAGGTCGCCGCCATAGACGGAAAGCATCGCGTTGCAGACAACCTGAACGAGACCGTTGGTAAAGGACATAACAAAGGTCGAAGTTCCCAACTTGGCAATTTCGAAAACACAGGCCCAGTCCGGCCGGAATCCCCGGAGATTTAATGTCAGCTCTGCTTTTTTACCGGTCAGGAATCTCAATACCCATATCGCCGAAAAAAGCTGAGAAATAATCGTTGCAATGGCCGCCCCCTGAACACCGAGATGAAATACAAAAATAAATATCGGGTCCAGAATCAGATTGCTCACAGCGCCCAGAGTTACGGTTTTCATACCGATTTTTGCAAAGCCCTGGCTGTTAATATAAGGATTCATCCCAAGGGAAATCATGACAAAGACAGTTCCCAGAAGATAAATGATCATATATCCGGCCGCATAAGGATAGGTTGCGTCACTGGCGCCGAAGAGATATAGTATCGGTTTATGAAAAGCGATCCCCAAAATCGTGATACAAAGCCCGGTCAAGATCAGCATAAAGAAGGCATTATTCATAACCTTCCGCGCACCTTCCGTATCTTTCTTTCCCCGCGCTATGGAACACAACGGCGCACCGCCCAGGCCAAACAGATTCGCAAAGGCAGTGACCATCGTAATTACCGGAAAACACAGGCCCAGTCCGGCCAGTGCGATCATTCCCTCACCGGGAATCTTCCCAATATAGATCCGGTCTACAATATTATAAAGTAAATTAACAATCTGAGCCACCAGCATCGGGGCTGCTACCGCTAACACATTGCGGCGGACATTTTCGCCGCTGAAATCCACCTGTCCAGATGACATATGTACTGCACTTCCTATTCTTTTACATTTCCTTCCTATTGTACCACGATATCAACAAAATAAAAATATATGAACAACTAAAAATGAGGACAGTTTTCACTGTCCCCACTTTAAGTTCTCCTTACAAATCTGAAATTTTACTGAGCTTCTGTCTCTGTTTCAGAAACTTCGGATTCCAGAATAGATTCTTCTTCGTCAAGGATATCTCCACTGTCAACCGACTGGGCGGCCAATGCTTCCTCAGGAATTGTAATACTGTCAACACTGTCAAAATCTGTATAGTTCATAACTACAGAAATGCTATTAAATTTCACAGTGACACCTTCAGATTCAATACCTTCGCCGCTGTCAGACATCTCAATGCTCACCGATGCCGGAAGTACCGTATCTTTATAAATCTTCATTGTAACATTAGCCTGTACATCGGACCAGTTCATCTCGTCAATTCCTTCGGTCATCCCCTCCATGACACCCATGATCTCTTCGAACTCTTCTCCGGTAATCGTCGTAGTAAGCACATAAACTTCTCTGTCATCGATTTTTTCCGTTTCTTCCGCCAATGTCATATCTTTTCCGTCTCCGGCAATCGTATAAAGTTCCTGCATGTTGCTCTCATCGACTTCTGTTTCGCTCTTCATCCACTCGTCCATCATGCCCATATAGACAATGGCTTTGTCATCTTCAACCTGAGAATATATATCCATATCCATCGACAGGCCTAACAAGGACATATCCATCGTGCCTTTCATATGGAAGATTTCAGGTTCCGCCGTATATTCAATCGTACCTTTCATCCCCATGTCCATATCCATGGCAACACCTTCCGATGATATATTCATTGACATCTGCATATCCATATCACCGGCATAAGATTTGGCCTTTTCCATATTTTCATTAGCTTCTTTGACAAGGCTTTCCGCCGTAACCTCTTTTTTACCGCAGCCTCCGAATGCCACAGCAGATAAAAGCATCACGCTGACCAACAACCATACGATCTTTTTTCTCATATCCCTTTTCCTCCTTCATGATATGAAGGTATTTTATCATATTTTTGTACACAAATAAAGTAAATATCTATATTTTTTTGTCATTTATATACAAAAAGAGCCTATTTATTAAAAACAGGCCCTTTCGTGTCTATCAGAGATTCTCTTTAAACAGTTTTTCCATTTTCTCTGCGGCTTCCACCTCATCTTCACCTTCGGCAGTGACCCTGATCTCGTCACCTTTTTTTATGCAGAGTCCCATGACCCCGAAAATTCGTTTTAAATCTCCCTGCTTTCCATCTTTATGAATGTGTATATCGCTTTTAAATCCCCCTGCCGCTTTCACAAGAATTCCCGCCGGTCTGGCATGAATTCCCTGGTCATCCTGAATCACATATTTAAACTCTTTCATACACTTCTTCTCCTTTATTCTTCACTTACCGGTTTCTTTAAGATTCCCATTAAAAGGCCGCCGACAACAGATCCTGCCGCGATGGCAAGGATATACTGGAACGGATGAATCACTGTCGGTATGACAAATATGCCGCCATGGGGTGCCCGCAGACCGCAGCCAAAAATCATTGACAGAGCGCCCGATACAGCCGAACCGATAATACATGAAGGAATCACTCTCAGAGGATCCGCCGCCGCATAGGGAATCGCCCCTTCCGAGATAAAGGACAACCCCATAATATAATTCACATAGGCCGACTGTCGGTCTTTTCTTGTAAAACGGTTTTTGAAAAATGTCGCACAGAGTGCTACTGCGATTGGCGGCACCATACCTCCGGCCATGACCGCCGCCATAATATCAAAACCATCACTGGCCAGAGACGCCGTACCAAACACGTAGGCCGCTTTATTGAAGGGTCCGCCCATATCAATGGACATCATGCCGCCAAGAACCGCTCCCAGAAGGACTTTGCTGGTGCCTCCCATGGAGGCCAGCGCCTGATTCATCCCCGTATTAATGGCTCCGACAATCGGATTAA
Organism: uncultured Lachnospiraceae bacterium; assembly: GCA_902471845.1. Lineage (GTDB taxonomy): Bacteria > Bacillota > Clostridia > Lachnospirales > Lachnospiraceae > Frisingicoccus. The sequence goes on from CABRLU010000177.1 coordinate 2,997, forward strand.
TGAGTACCATAACAAAACCCATAATGCCAATACCCGCCACCGGATAAATAAGCATTGGCTTCATGCCCTCCAGACTTCTCGGCAATCCGGCACACAACTTCTGAAGCCCCAGAACGATATATCCCGCCAGAAAGCCGGCTAAAAGAGCCCCCAGAAAACCAGAACTGATCGGCACCACCTCTCCGTAGTGCATCATATTACCAAAGGTGTATCCTGCGTTTGCCACAGCGCCGCCAACAAAGCCAACAGCCAATCCCGGCCGGTCTGCAATGCTCATGGCAATATAGCCGGACAAAATCGGCAGCATAAATCCAAAGGCCTGACCGCCGATGGTCTTAAAAAAAGCAGCCACCGGTGTGTTCATTCCGAAATTTACCGGGTCAATCTGATAATCATCCAACAAAAAGGCCAGTGCAATTAATATACCACCGCCGATAACAAAAGGCAGCATGTGGGATACACCATTCATCAGATGTTTATAAATACCATGTCCGATGCCATCCCGGCTCTCTTCCCTGTCACCATTCTGGCTTTGATGGTGATATACCGGCACTGCGCCTCCCATGGCTCTTTCAATCAGTTCTCCCGGCTTGTGAATGCCATCCGCAACCCTGGTCTGAATCACCGGCTTGCCTTCAAACCGGGCCATCTCCACATTTTTATCCGCCGCGATAATAATACAATCTGCCGCCACAATCTCATCCCGGGTCAACGCATTTTTTACGCCGCCTGAGCCGTTGGTCTCAACTTTAATCCGGTATCCCATCCTCCGGGCCTGCTGTTCCAGAGCTTCCTGGGCCATATAGGTATGAGCGATTCCTGTTGGACAGGCCGTGACTGCCAGAATCTGATATCCGGACATTTTCTGGTCCGACGGTGCCTGTCTCTGTGCCATTGCGGACTCTCCTTCGGAAATTTCCTCCTCTTTGGCAAATTTCTCTCTTTCCGCCACATCAATGACCTTTAAAAAAGCGTCCGGTGACTTGGCATGAAGCAGATGCTCGCGAAACCGCTGATCCATCAGCAGCATGGATAAACGGCTCAATACTTCCAGATGAACATTATCCTTTGTGTCCGGAGCCCCGATCATAAATACCAACCGCACCGGCTGATCGTCCAGGGACTCAAATTCCACGCCCTCTGAAAAGGTCATGGCCGCCAGCCCGGGATTTAAAACAGCATTTGTCTTTGCATGGGGAATGGCAACGCCTTCTCCGATTCCCGTTGTACCTTCCTCTTCTCTCTTCAACACCGCCTGTTTATAAGCTTTGACATCGGATAAATGTCCGCCCTTTTCCATTAAAGACGCCATCTGATCGATAACATCCATTTTCCCCGAAGCTTTTCCATTTAAGCAAATGCTGTCTCTCCTCAGCAAGTCCACAATCTTCATGCCGCATCCTCCTGTCATTTAAAGGTTTTGCTCAATACTTCCATCGTTTCCTCCCGTGTTGCCAGAAATTCTGAAAATGCACTGGCACTGCCGGCAGCAATGCCCATCTGAAACGCCTGCTCATAGTCCTTTGTTTCCAGATATCCGGCCAGGAAACCGGCCACCATTGAATCTCCGGCTCCCACCGAATTGATAAGCCGGC
>CABRLU010000178.1 GCA_902471845.1 uncultured Lachnospiraceae bacterium
AAGCGGGTAATTATACCCAGGCAACGCTTCAGGTGAATTATACGCAGCGGCCGGAAAATAATAACGGAGAAAGTTCCGGAGGCAGCGGCAATACTCAAAATACTGGTGGAAACGGCAGCAATGGCAGCACGAATACATCCGCAGGCAATGGTAACGGTAATGTGTACTATGGTGTTCCGGCGGCTCCGATGACAGGAAACTACAGTGATGATGGAAGCAATACTTCCGGGGTTACTGTTCCACGGGAGACGAGAGAAAATTCGGAATCTGAAAGCCGGGAAAGTGTCAATAAAAAAGAAACCAGAAGTAAAAATGACGATAGTGAGCCTTTAAAGACACCATTGATTCCGAAGGATGAAACTTCAGGTTTCCCGATTCGATGGGTGTTGATCGTCATCGCTGCGGTTGCAGTGATTCTGGGGGCAATCGTGGCTGCTAAAATAATTTCTGACCGTCAGGCAGCTGCCGGCCAGGATGATGATGACGACGATGAGGATATGCGTCAGATATATGCACGTGTTTCAAAAGAGGAAAATAAAGTGTTATCAGCGATGAAGGAAGAATCCGACAGAGCCGCCGCAGCCGCCATCACAGGAGCAGTTGTGACGGAGGAAATTATTCCTGAAGAAACACCATTGATCGATGAGGAGCCTCCGGAAAACGTGGTAACGTCAGAAACAATAGAACTTCCGACGGAAGAGCCGGAGATACCGGCGGTTGAACCAGAAGCAGCGGAGGAAATGCCGGTGGAAGAGCCGGAGATACCAGCGGTTGAACCAGAAGCAGCGGAGGAAATGCCGGTGGAAGAGCCAGAAATACCTGCGGTTGAGCCGGAAATACCAGTGGTTGAACCGGAAACACCGGTGACAGAGCCGGAAGCTTCTGCGAAAGAACCGGAACCGGTCGTTCTGGAAGGCGCGCACAGCCGTCTGATTTATGACCCGGCCACGGGCGAATATAAATATGAATTTAAGTAATTGGCATTGGAGGCTGTTATGTATCAATCGAAACAAATGATTGTTGTACGGCGGGATTTGAAGATGCGTAAAGGGAAAATTGCGGCGCAGGCGGGGCACGCCTGTGTGACCGCTGTCTTGATGGCATTAGAACATGAAAATCGGCTGTCCCAGGTCCGCACGGTGGGCGATGGGATTCGTCTGGAAACTTCCGGACAGGAGCCAACGCCATTGAGTGAGTGGTTTAACAAAGGAGTTGCCAAAATCTGTGTTTATGTAGATTCGGAAGAAGAACTTCTTGAGATTGACCGTCAGGCAAAGGAAGCAGGAATTATTTCTGCATTGATCTGCGATGCGGGAATGACGGAATTTCATGGAGAACCGACCTATACCTGTTTAGCTCTGGAACCTCAGCCAGCAGAAAAAGTAGACCCGATTACGGGAAATTTACCTTTATATTGAAATTAAAGAGCAGCCATTCCGGCCGGTCAGGTCGGAATGGCTGCTCTTGTCTATGCATGATGTACTTTTATGATTTAAGAACGCGGCCGTCTGTAGAAATCGTAACGACATGCCATGGAATGAATTTACCGCTGTTTTTTAAGGCTGTGACAGTAGCTCGTTCAATACCTCCGCAGCATGGAACTTCCATTCGCACGATGGTGAGACTTTTAATGTCATTATTTTTAATAATTTCAGTCAGTTTTTCACTGTAGTCGCCCTCATCCAATTTTGGACAGCCAATAAGGGTGATTTTGCCGCGGATGTAATCCTGATGGAAATTACCATAGGCATAGGCCGTACAGTCAGCGGCGATCAGCAGATGAGCGTCATTAAAGTAAGGCGCATTCACAGGGGCCAGCTTAATCTGGACCGGCCATTGACGCAGCTGAGAAGGTACAAACTGGTCAGAGGACAGGTCAGGGGCAGAGGCCCTGGATGGCGCGGAAGGTGCATCATCGCGCCGAATTTGACGGGACTGGCTTCCCGGACAGCCGCAGGCCAAAGGTTTTTCGGCAGTCTGCTGTTGTTTCTTTTTATTTTCCATAACGGCGGCTTCATCATAGGCGGCAGCCTCACGTTCAACAAAAGTGATAGCACCGGTAGGACAGGCCGGAAGGCAGTCTCCCAGACCGTCGCAATAATCATCTCTTAAAAGCTTTGCCTTACCATCGATCATACCGATGGCGCCTTCATGGCAAGCCTGGGCACAGAGGCCGCAGCCATTGCATTTTTCTTCGTTGATGTTTATAATTTTACGAATCATATCGATATCCTCCTGTCATTTTGATTTGTTTATTGACTTCATGAAGACAGTATAATACAATAGCAACAACAAGTATGTTGTTTTAACAACGAAGGGAGAAAAAATTTGAATTTTAATTTTTTGTCAAAAACAGTTTTGTTTCGGGGAATGGCAGAGGAAGATATTGAGAAGATGCTCGATTATCTTGGAGCAAAGCAGCAGCATTTTTCAAAAGGTGAAGTGATTTTTCGGGCAGGAGAGGTGGTTCGGAGTATAGGGCTTGTCCTGTCCGGAAGTGTGAATATTGAAAATGACGATGTTTGGGGAAATAAAAGTATTTTGGACAATATCGGTCCGGGGCAGGTGTTTGCCGAGACATATGCCTGTGTTCCGGGAGAACCGATGATGGTCAGCGTTGTGGCATCGGAGAACGTGGAGGTCCTTTTCTTAAACGTGAGTCAGGGCCTGCAGACCTGTTCGGGAGAGTGCCATTATCATGGGAAGCTCATACAAAATTTGTTGACGATATCGGCACAGAAAAATTTGAACCTTTCACGTCGTATTTTCCATACCACATCAAAGTCTATCCGGGGAAGGCTCCTTTCTTATTTGTCCTATCAGGCAGCCCGACAGGGGAGTTTGCAATTTTCCATTCCCTTTAATCGACAGCAGTTAGCCGATTATCTGAGCGTGGACCGAAGTGCCATGTCCAATGAACTGAGTAAGATGCAGAAGGAAGGATTACTAACCGTAGACCGGAATTATTTTGTACTCAAAGTTGAAGCGTCGGAGTATGGACTGATGTAATGAGGGGTGTTGGTGTGAGAAAGATAAGAACAAAACAGGAAAGTACGAATGGTGCGGAGACATTGATTTTGTTTTGCGGGGTGTGGTTTTCAAATATTATTCAGCAGATTTTACGATCCGGGACACTGGGAGTATCGATGCTTGTGTTTGCGGTTGCGGGGCTGATGCCGGCAGTTATTGCTATTCGGAATATAGAAAAAGCAATTTATTATCGAAAACTTCATCGGCAGGCCATGAACCGCCCGCCGAAAAAAGGACGTATTATCAGTTACGAACGGCAGATGCAGCGAAAGATGAACGCTAAAGGCAGAACCTATGATGAGTATGAATATACTTTGATTATCGAGGTTTATGACGATATGAGTTATGCACCAATACAGATTCGCAGTGACGTCTATTCATGGCCGGTGTATGAGGTGTTGGCTTCGCCGGAGGTGGATGTCTATCCCGATGATTCGGGGTGGCACTATACGATTGATGGTTTTCAGTATAAAGAGCACCGAAGTGATGCGGGGATTTTTCAGGAAAATGCCTGGGAAAAAGGCCTGGAGAGAAACTTTTCAAGAATCATTAAGTTTCTGGGAAATATTGTTTTGGTCTGCATATTGATTTCCATGTGGTTTGAAAATTGAAAAAAAAGGGAGAATAAAAGATGTCAAATCCATGGCAAAATATTAATCTTGAAGATTACGAAAACCATATGAAGCTGGATTCGGTAATGCAGCTTCAATCGATGAATGAAATGATGAACGAGCAATTTTATACATACCCGGTAAAAACAATAATGATTTTGGGCATTGCCGGAGGAAATGGCTTAAATCACATCCGGCCGGGAAAAATTGAAAAGGTTTATGGTGTGGATATTAATGAGAACTATCTGGAAAGGTGTGTTCATCGTTATCCGGAACTGGAAGGGATTTTTGAACCGGTGCTCTGTGATCTGCAGGCAGAAAATGCGGATTTGCCGGAAGCAGAATTATTAGTTGCAAATCTGTTTATTGAATATGTGGGGTATGAAAATTTCCAAAGAGGTGTTACGAAGGCGGCGCCCAAATATGTATCAGCGATCATTCAGATTAACCGGGAAGAAGGATTTGTTTCAGATTCTCCTTATCTTCATGTCTTTGATCATCTGGATGAAGTTCATCGCAAAATTGACAGGGAAGGGCTGATACAGGCGATGAATCAGATAGATTACCACCATATTTTTGAAATAGAACGCGAACTCCCAAATGGAAAAAGCCTTCTGAGATTGGATTTTGAAAAACAGACAAACGGGCTATAAATCGAGTTTTAGCTGTACAAAAGGCTCCAGAAAGCTCTCCTGTTTTGCCTGGATAATTTTATCTCCTGGCAGCAGTTCGCCGTTTAACAGGGGTGATAGAGGGTTGTGTTTGCGGTATCGCCCATTCCGGCTGTATCACAATTCCGATT
>CABRLU010000179.1 GCA_902471845.1 uncultured Lachnospiraceae bacterium
ATTTTACATGTTTTCTAATAATTTGTCTATACTTACCAGCTTCACACAAAGAATAAATAAATCAACTGCCAAACTCAGCTCATCAATGGAAGGATAAGTCGGTGCAATACGAATATTGCTGTCTTTTGGATCTTTACCATATGGGAAAGTAGCTCCGGCACCTGTCATAACAACGCCAGCTTCTTTTGCTTTGGCGACAATCGCTTTGGCACAACCTTCCATAGAATCAAAGCTTATAAAATAACCGCCGATTGGGCGAAGCCATTCGCCAATTCCAAGTCCTCCGAGTTCTTTATCGAGTTTATCCAGAACCAGTTCAAATTTCGGACGGATGATTGCCGCATGCTTCATCATGTGTGCACGCATTCCGTTAATATCTTTAAAGAAACGCACATGACGGAGCTGATTCAACTTGTCATGACCAATGGTCTGAATCGTCAACTGTTTTTTAATATCTTCCAGGTTCGCCTGAGATGCTCCGAGAGCTGCCACACCGGAACCCGGGAAGCTGACTTTTGAAGTCGATACAAATTTATAAGCCAAATCCGGATTTCCCGCCTTGCGGCATTCATCCAGAATCTCAAGGATATTATCCTGTTTATCTTCATATAAATGATGGATACAGTAAGCATTGTCCCAATATAAACGGAAGTCCTTTGCTGCCGGTTTCAAACGGGCAAAACGGCGAATCGTTTCATCAGAATAGCTGATTCCCTGCGGATTGGAGTATTTCGGTACACACCAGATACCTTTGATAGCCTCATCTTCCGAAACCAGTTTCTCCACGATATCCATGTCCGGTCCTTCTGGAGTCATCGGAACATTGATCATTTCAATTCCAAAATACTCGGTAATCGCAAAATGTCTGTCATACCCCGGTACAGGACAGAGGAATTTCACCTTGTCAAGCTTACACCATGGTGTATTTCCCATAACACCGTGAGTCATTGAACGAGCTACTGTATCATACATAACATTCAAACTGGAATTTCCGTAAACAATGATATCTTCCGCACGGCACTCCATCATAGACGCCATCAATTCCTTTGCCTCCGGCAAACCATCCAGATTTCCATAATTTCGGCAATCCAAACCATCAGCTGCAGTTAAATCTGCTCTGCTGTGAAAAACGTCCATCATTCCCATGGATAAATCCATCTGTTCTGAAGATGGCTTACCTCTGGACATATCCAGTTTTAATCCCTGGGCTTTAAATTCATCATAGGCCTTTTCCAAATCGGATTTCAATGCTAAAAGTTCTTCCTTACTCATCTGACTGTAAGCTTTCATGTGTCATTATCCTCCCTGTCACTTTATCAATGTTAAATTATACACCAAAGTTAATTCTTTGACAATAATTCTCTGTCACTTTATTAAATTACAGCATTTTACCCAATTTTCCGTGTCTGAAAGACAAATGTCCGTCATTTTCACAAAATCTGTTTAAAACGAATCAAGGCATCTTTTAAAACACTCCTCGGGCAGGCAATATTGATTCTTTGAAAGTTCTCCCCTTCTTCTCCAAACATACTGCCGCCGTCCAGCCATAATTTTGCTTCATTCAATATCCTGTCATTCAATTCGGCATCCGAATATTCAAGAGAACTGCAATCCAACCAGATCAGATAAGTTCCCTCAGGCTCTACCAGACGAATCCCCGGCAATTCCTCCCGAACAAAAGTCCGCACAAAATCAAGGTTTTCCGCCAGATAAGCCTTTAAAGCATCCAGCCAGGGACGGCCATATCTGTAAGCCGCCTGGGCTGCATAGATTCCCATCATATTCGGACTCATATATCCTGTCCGGTTCAGGGCACTTATAAATCTTTTCCGCAGTTCCGGATTGACAATAAATATATTGGAAATCTGAAGTCCGGCCAGGTTAAATGTTTTACTCGGCGCCGTACATATGACCGAATGTTCAGCAAATTTTTTCCCGAGGGAGGCGTATATTGTATGTTCGTGTCCGCTATATGTGAAATCACAATGAATTTCATCCGAAACCACAACAACACCATAAGTCTGACAAATTTCGCCCATACGCATGAGTTCTTCTCGGGTCCATACTCTTCCTACCGGGTTATGCGGACTGCACATAATGAATAACTTTACATTATTTTCCCGAATCTTATTTTCAAAATCATCAAAATCAATGACATATTTTCCATCGTTATAACAAAGAGAGTTCCTTACGACCTTTCGACCGTTTCTCTCAATAGACCTGGCAAAGGGATAATAGACAGGCGTTTGAATCAATACGGCATCTCCCGGTTCTGTCAATCCACGAATTGCCGTGGAAATGCCAAATACAACACCTGGGACTTTGACCATCCATTTTTCTTCCGGCCGCCATCCAAAACCTTTCTCGAACCAATCCGCTACAGCCTCATAATAATCAGCCTTTGTATCAGTATATCCATAGATGCCATGCTCTGCTGCCCGAATCAGTGCTTCTCGGACTTCTTTTGGTGACTCAAAATCCATATCTGCCACCCAGAGAGACATTACATCCTCCGGCTTATGGAATTCTTTCATAAAATCATATTTCAGACAATTGGTATTTTTTCGATCAACCACTTTATCAAAATCATACTTCATTTTATCGTCCTCCCAGAATCTCAGGAGCAAAAAAGGGGATATCCCCCATCTTACGACTTTGGATATCCCCCACTGCTCAGTTTTTAATTACTGAATAGCATGTACTGGGCAAACTTCTTTACAATGACCACAGTTTGTACACTTATCATAGTCAATTGTAGCATTGAAGTTTGTTACGGTGATAGCGCCAGCTTCACATTCTTTCTGACACTTCATACAACCGATACAACCAACTTTACATGTTTTTCTTGTTTCAGCACCTTTGTCTTTATTGACACAACGTACGTGCTGTGTAAATTTCAAAGGTTCGATAATAATGATGTGCTTTGGACAAGCTTTTGCACAAAGTCCACAACCTACACAGAGGTCTGTATTTACAGTAGCAAGGCCATTGCAGACTGTAATTGCATTTTCCGGGCAGACAGCAGCACAATCACCATGACCAAGACAACCATACTGACATGCACTGTCTCCACTCCACATCTGGCTGACAGCCTGACATGTATCAATACCCTTGTAATCCAGTTTCTGGCTAACAGAATCACATGTACCTGCACACTGGATAATTGCAACTTTTTTCTCCATAGAACCAGCAGAAACACCTAAGATTTCTGCACATTCTGCTGCAACATCCGGACCACCCGGAGAACAGAGACCAACTTCAGCAGAACCTTCTGCCAGAGCTGCTGCATAACCGGAACAACCAGCAAAACCACAAGCACCACAGTTAGCGCCTGGTAATACGCCTACAAGAGCTTCTTCTTTTTCATTTACCGGTACGGCAAATACGATAGAAGCTACGGAAAGAATCAGACCTGCAATAAGGCCGATTACTACAACAACAATTATTCCCATGAGTAAATCCTCCTTAATTGAACAAGCCGTCTACTAATCCCTGGAATCCAAGGAAAGAACAAGCAACAATAGATGCAGCTACTAATACAATTGGAAGTCCCTGAAGGAATTTCGGAACATCACTGGTTTCCATACGTCCACGAACGCCTGCAAAAATTGCCATAGCGAGCATGAAACCAAAACCGGCACCAACAGTATTTACGATAGATTCGATGAAGTTATAACCTTCATCAATATTTAATACAGTAACACCAAGTACGGCACAGTTTGTTGTGATCAGCGGAAGGTAAATACCAAGTGCTGAATACAGGGACGGAACATATTTCTTTAAGAAAATTTCTACAAACTGTACTAATGCAGCGATAATCAAAATGAATACGATTGTCTGCAAATATCCTAAACCATTAGGGTCAAGAATAAATGTCTGGATTGGCCATGTAACTAATGTAGCCAGAGTCATAACGAAGATAACGGCCACACTCATACCAACGGCTGTATCCAGTTTCTTGGATACACCAAGGAATGGACAAATACCTAAGAATTTGGACAATACGAAGTTGTTCGTAAGAATAGCTGCCAAAAAGATTGAAACTAAACCTGTAACTGACATTATTCACATCCTCCTTTCTCAGCCTGTCCGCAGCTTGATGCTGCCGGACAACCAGCACAGCCAAGTTTTGCCGGCTCTTTGCCCTTCTTCTCTGCAATCTTGTTTGCACAAGCCATCAAAATACCGAATACAAAGAAACCACCTGGAGCAAGGATTAAAATTAACATTGGATCGATAGACTTCGGAATGATCTGCATACCAAACCATGTTCCGGCACCGATGATCTCACGGATACTACCCATGATTGTCAGGGCGATGGTGAAACCAAGACCCATACCAACACCATCAAGGATGGATGGAAGCACTGGGTTTTTACCTGCAAAACTTTCTGCTCTACCAAGGATGATACAGTTAACTACGATCAGCGGAAGG
>CABRLU010000180.1 GCA_902471845.1 uncultured Lachnospiraceae bacterium
TACCGCCGATACCCACACCGCCGGTCGGTACGCCGCCAAGAACACCAGATTCGATGGACAGTGTGATCTGATCGGAGATGCCTTCTTCACCAGCCACAGCCGCAATCGCTTCAGGGACACCGATTCCCAGATTGACAACCGCATTTTTCTTTAAAAGCATCGCTCCGCGGCGGCCGCAGATTTTTCTTGGATTTAATGCCATCGGCTCGATGGCATCCATCGGAATATAGATTTCACCGGTCAGTTCCGGACGATATTCCGGGCTCATAAAGGACTGCCAATGATTTTCCGGTTTAGCTTCAACCACATAGTCGACCATAAATGCCGGAATCTTAATATCTTTCACCGGAAGTGTACCCTTCTGCACCATTTTTTCCACCTGAACAACAACGATGCCGCCGCTGTTTCTTGTCGCCATCGCCATCTCCAGCTGGTCACCATGTACCGCTTCTTTGACCATGGAAATATTTCCGGCTTCATCCGCATAGGTTCCACGAAGGAAACAGATATCTAATGGCACAGACTTATAGCACATATATTCTTTGCCGTCAATTTCAAGAAGCTGTACAACCTCATGTCCACAATTTCTGGCCGCATCATTTCCCTTGCAGGCCTCCCGACGCGGATCGGCATAGGTCTTTAAGCCGACATGGGTAATCAGACCCGGCTTTCTTCCTGCCGTAGCTCTCAAAATATGGCTGCACACACCCTGTGGAAGAATAAAGCATTCAATCTTATTATCCACACAGAGCTGGCCAACCTTTGGAGCCAGACCGACATGGGCACAGATCAGACGTTTGATCAGGCCATCATGTCCCATATGATTCATCCCCCGGTCTTTTCCATCACCAATCCCGGCACCGTGAAATACCGTCAGGTTTTTCGGTTCACCGGTTTCCGTATATCTTTTTTCAATAGCAATCAACAACTCTTCCGGTGTCCCGAAGCCAACAAAGCCTCCCATACCGACGGTCATACCATCTTTAATCAAAGATGCTGCATAATCTGCTGAAACTAATTTGCCCATCATTTTATACCTCCTACATTATTCTCCGAGACATGTCACGGCAGATTCGGGAACATCGTGAACAATGCCACCGCAATCAGCGTACCGATAAACGGTACAACAACTGTCATGATAAATACAGGGAAATAACAATCTTTATGTGTCTCATTGCACAAACCGTTACAAACCGTTACAATATAGCCGTTATGCGGCAGAGAATCCAAAGCCGCAGAAGAAATGGCAATGGTTCTTGCTACTGCACCGGCCGGAACACCCATGTTTACGAAAGCCGGTCCGAGCAGAGGAGATGCAATACCAACACCGCCGGATGCGGAACCACAGATACCTGCCAACACAGTTGTTGCAATGGCAAGACCAAGAATTCTTGGTCCAGGAATGTTCAGCATAGCGCCAACAACCGCTTCAAAGGCCGGAACAAGCTTAACAACACCGCCGAAAGCAACAACAGCCGAAGTGTTGCAGATGGCATTCAGGGAAGACTTACAAGTGTCACCCACATGCCCGAGAAGTTTCGTGCGGTCCTGATATTTCCACATAAGAATCAAAGCAAGAACAGCGCCGGCAAAAACACCAACCTCAAGCTGGCAGAGTACCTCTCCGTTTACTTTAATATTGATCAGACAAATGGTTACAATTAACGGAATTAATGCAAGAATCGGACTTGGCATTGCTGTATCTTCATCACTGAATTCGTCCATTGGTTTTGCAATAAAAGTTGCTCCCTTTGCTTTCTGGGTTGCTACCATCCGCATTAACACAATACAGCCGAGGACAAGAATGGCACCGCAGGAAATAAAACCAACAGTGGCACCGGCCATTAAATCTTCACCGACAGCCGATGTCGGAATCGCATTCTGAATCTGTGGTGCGCCCGGAGCAATCATAGCAAAAGTAGAGCATCCAAAGGTCAGGGCTGCCGGAATGTAACTTCTTGGCAGATCTGCCTCATGGAATACTTCCAATGCGATCGGGAAAACCGCAAAGGATACAACGTATACACTGACGCCGCCGTAAGCCAGAATACCACAGGCAATCGGGATGGAGATCAACGCAAACTTGTTACCAAAAATCTTTACGATCAAACGGGCAATGGACTTTGCACCATTTGTTATTTCGTAAACTTTTCCCATTAAAGCTCCTGTTAAAAAGATCAACCAATAATTCTGTACAAAGCCGGCAAAAGATGCCATATATGTATCCTTCAATGCACTGTACAGGTTCACCTGTCCAAATATAGCCACGATAATACTTGAAATGAATGCTACAACATAAATATTAACGCCTTTCATAACAAGTATAACGAGCAGGCCTAATCCTAAAATAATACCCGCCAAACTGAGCAATTCTACTCCTGTCATAACCTATTCCCCCTAAATTTTAACAATTTTTAAATTCTGCCGGCCGTTTTCCCAGAAAAGCAGACATACCTTCCTTGGAATCCTCCGAACCGAATGTTAACGCACATACATCTTTTTCAAATTCGAGACCTCTGCGTAAATCCATATTGATACCTTCATTGATTGCCACTTTTGCATACCGTACAGCCATCGGCGCTTTTGTCAAAATCAATGCCATCATCGCCTTTGCCTCGTCCATCAGGCTTTCTTCCGGAACGACTTTGTTTACCAGGCCAATAGCTTTTGCTTCATCCGGCTTTACATTACGTGCTGTAAAAATCAACTCTTTGGCAATACCGGTACCGACAAGTCTGGATAACCGCTGTGTGCCTCCGAAGCATGGAATAACTCCAAGATTGACTTCCGGCTGCCCAAATACAGCTTTCTCAGAAGCGATACGGATATCACAGCTCATGGATAATTCACAGCCGCCGCCCAATGCATAACCGTTCACTGCAGCAATGACCGGCTTTTCAAGGGCTTCTATCTTATTAAATACCGACTGGGCATAATCTGCATAATCTCTGCCCTGCTCTGCGTTATAGCCGTTCATCTGGCTGATATCCGCACCGGCTACAAAAGCTTTGCCCTCACCTGTGATGATTACACCGAGAATTTCTTTGTCTTTTCTGAAATAATCAAACAAGGCGTCCAGTTCTCCCAATGTCTGATTATTCAGAGCGTTCATTGCTTTCGGTCTTGCCATTGTAACAATAGCCATTGCTCCGTCTAATTCAAGTTTTACATTCTGAAGACCATTCACAATGGATTCCAATTCCTGTTTCATTTATTTTTCCTCCTTATACTTTTTAATAGCTTCCGTCAGCTTCGGAAGCAGTGTGTTCACATTGCCTACGATTCCCAGGTCTGCCACTTCAAAAATCGGCGCCGTATCATTTTTATCAATCGCCACAATATATTCGGAACTTTCCATACCAGCCACATGCTGAATTGCTCCGGAAATACCGCAGGCCAGATACAGATCCGGCCGAACCGTCTTACCCGTCTGTCCAACCTGGCATTCATGATCGATCCATCCGGCATCTACCGCACTTCTGGAAGCAGAAACCGCGCCGCCAAGGATATCGGCCAGAGGATTTAACAAACGATGGAAATTATCTGCATCGCTCATACCGCGGCCGCCGGATACAAGAATTTTTGCTTCTGTAATGTCGGCTATCTGCCGTTCTTCTTTCAGCACTTCTAAAAGTTCTACCGTCTGGTCCGCCCCACTAAACGGAATATTCATGATCTCAATTTCACCTTTCCGGGATTCATCGGCCTCTAACGCTTTCATAACTCCCGGACGTACCGTTGCCATCTGAGGCCGGTGTTCCTCGCAAACGATGGTTGCCATAATATTTCCACCGAAGGCCGGACGGGTCATCAACAGATTTTTGCTTTCATCATCAATGGCAAGTCCGGTACAATCCGCTGTCAGACCCGTGTGGATTCTCGCGGAGACTCTCGGAGCCAGATCTCGGCCGATGGCTGTTGCACCGAATAAAAAGATTTCCGGGTCCTTTTCACGAATAACCGCCGCTATTGCTTTCGCATAAGGCTCTGTCGTATATTCGGCCAGCATCTCATTTTCAATGACGATAACGCCGTCTGCGCCGGCTTTAATCAGGCTTTCTGCCTTTTCTTTAATTTCATTTCCGAGAAGTACGGCAATCACTTTCTGATCTAAAGTATCTGCCAATTCCCGGCCTTTACCGATTAATTCCAGAGCGACTTTCTGGATATTTCCGTCTCTTTGCTCTGCAAATACATAAATATCTCTGCTCATGTGATTTTCATTCCTCTCTTAAATCAAGTGTTTTTCCGCCAATTTTTTAACAATCAGTGCTACGGCTTCATCTTCCGAAAGGTTGTATTTCTCACCAGCACCTTTCGCCTGTTTTGTGAAGGATTTACGCACCTTTGTCGGTGAACCTTTTAATCCGATATTGGCTGTATCCACCGTATCCTTCAAATCTTCAAGGCC
>CABRLU010000181.1 GCA_902471845.1 uncultured Lachnospiraceae bacterium
AATTTGTTACGCCAATGGCATTTTACTTCTGGCATGACCCCGGCTTCTTTCCAGTATTCAGAAGCAAACATACGTCCTGTCCGGCAAAAACCGCTCTGAACCTCATCAGCCACAAGTAAAATGCCATTGGCGTCACAAATTTCACGAACTGCCTTTACCCATTCGATTGGCGCCGGAATGAAACCACCCTCACCCTGAAGCGGCTCGACAATAATGGCCGCGATCGTATTGGCCGCACCGCACTGTTCAAATACATCTTCAATGGATTTTATATAATAATCCACCGCTTTTTCCTGCGGCATGCCTTCCGGATTCCGATAATAATAAGGGAACTGGGCACGGAATACATTCGGCAGCGGTCCCATGTCTACCGCATAAGCCTTTTTTGACGTCATGGACATGGTAAGCAGCGTTCTTCCATGAAAAGCACCGGAAAATACAATAATATTCGGACGCTTTGTAAATGCCTTCGCGATTTTTACCGCATTTTCATCGGCCTCAGCACCGCTGTTGGCGAAAAATACTTTTTTCTTATCACCTTTCACCGGTGCAATCTGCGCCAGCTTTTCAGCCAGTGCCACATAACCCTCATGGGTTACCACGTTAAACATGCCATGGAAATATTTATCAGCCTGGGCCTTTACCGCCTCGACAACTTCCGGCTGAGAAAATCCAATATTTAAAACGCCGACGCCGCCAATCCAATCAAGGAACTTATTGCCGTCCACATCCTCAATCATAGCGCCTTCGCCCTTTTCAATAACTACCGGGTAGGCGCAGCGAATCGATGACGGCACCGCCGCTGCTCTCCGCTCAATAATTTTTGCAGCCTTCGGGCCCGGAAGGGTTTCTGTAATAATTTCAGGTAAATCTGTTCTCAGCATAATGTATTCCTCCTTAATATCTCACTCAACATCTGTATTTACATAATCACCAGAGTTTTTTATAGATCTGTTTTACCGTCTGTTCATCCAATTCCGTATAGTTGTTCGCCATGAGGCGTCCCTGTTTTGTCATAACGGTCTCGGTAAAATCGTTCAAATCCGCCTCCGTCACACCGTAATCTCTCAGACGCCGTTTAGACAGAATATGATTCAGCAGCTTTTCCAACTGTTTATAGACATGTTCTTCATCACAATTCAATATGGCGGCCAGATGCCGGTTCAAATCTTCAATTTTTCCTTCTGGCAAAAGTCGCTGATAGGTTTCATAAACTTCTGTAAACATGACATAATTCGCTTCACCGTGGGGCACATGGTAGGTCGCACCTAAAGGATAACTCATGGCATGAACGGCTGCACAGCCGGCATTTCCAAAGGCAATTCCCGCATAAGTACTGGCAAGCAGCAGGTCGCCAAGAAGAATTTCATGGACGGTGCCGCCCTGGGCTGCGATTTCCTTATAAGCATTTAAAATTATCTCCATAGCCTTCAGCGAAAACATTTCTGTAAAGCTGTTTGCCTTCGGCGATGTATAGGATTCAATGGAATGAATCAGCGCATCGATAGAGCTGGTCGCAAACACCTGAAACGGCAATCCATCCAACAGTTCCGGAATCAGGACGGCTTCATCCGCGTAAAGCTCCGGTACGGCCAGACCCATTTTCGTATGAATCGCTGTCAGCTCAAGAATCGATATATTCGTCACTTCACTGCCCGTTCCGCAGGTCGTCGGCACAAGAATCAATGTTTTATCCCGGATTGGTTCAATTTTATGTTCATATAAATCAACCACCGGAGAAATGTATTTCAAAGCAAACAATTTCGCCACATCCAGAATGGTCCCGCCGCCAACAGCGATAACACGTTCATAATCGACATCCTGAATATCTTTGTAAATACCTTCCACCATTAAATCTGTCGGTTCTCCCGAAGCATATTTCCGGTAATTGACGACAAAGGCACCTTCCGTATGTTTCTTAAAAAAATGTTCATACATATGACCACTCACAAAAAGAAGGTCTCCCTTGCCGATATCATAGGCTTTACAAAATTCTTCTGCTGTGTCCATCTGGACAATTTTCGGTATGATGCAAAATTCTTTCATCTAATCGCCCCTTCCTGACTTTACTTATAAACCTTGTTGCGGGAATAGAGTCAAGACATAAAAATATTTTCTTTTTTTCTTGACTCTATTGTTGGAACAGATATTATAATTAGTAAAAAACTAAAGGGGTGATACCATGACATTGGCAGAAGAAATACAGGAGCTTATACAGGTGATGGTTAAAAATCATCCAAAAACCCGTTATTACTGTGAGCCGATCGTCGGCTATGCCAGCGCCTCTGACCCGCTGTATGACCAGTTGGATGAGCTGATCGGCAACCCTCAGATTCATCCGAAAGACATGCTGAAGGGCGCACAGACCGTCCTGGTCCTCTTTCTTCCCTATTCCGAAGTAGTTTACCGGGATATTAAAGGAAATCAACTGGCGTCAACCATCCTTTCCGACGCCTATATGTATACCAATGAACTTTTAGATAAGATAATGAAACAGGTTCAACAGTTGCTGGCCGCTAAAGGCTATCACAGTGCCTGTGAACCTCCCACAGAAAATTTTGACCATGTGACCAAAACAGCCTGTTGGGGACATAAATCCAACGCTGTGATCGCTGGCATCGGAACCTTCGGCTTAAACCACCTGGTCATTACTAAAAAAGGATGCCTCGGGCGAATGAACAGCCTCGTCACAGATGCTTGTATTCCACCGACCAAGCGGCCGGATCACTCCTACTGTCTTTTCTATCAGACAGGGAAATGCAAGGTATGTACCACAAACTGCCCTTCCGGCGCCATTTATCCTGACGGCACGATTGATAAAAAACGATGCGACGCTTATCTTGAAGGAAAAAACATTCATGACTGGCAGCAGGGCTGCCCTCAGTGTTCTCTTGGCCCCTGCGCTTTAAAAGGATTTTAATCTGACAACATTTAGACACGATAAAGAAGGTGACATTATGAGCATATACACAGAAGCTGAACATGCCATTGCCCTGTCGGATACACTCTGGTGGATTGAACATCCGCCGATGACTGCAGTAGAACGTTATGCCTATGGCCTGTACCAATACCGTCTGAAAGATTATAACGAGGCTTTCCACTGGTTCTCTCTGGCCGCTTCCGACGGTATACAGGATGCCTGGTTTGATATGGGCCAATGTCTGTTACAGGACAGAGTTGACACGGATAATATGACCGCAGACAGTCCATTCCGGATGAACAGCTATCCACAAGAAGAACTTTCAGATACGGCAATCTGTTTTAAAAACGCCTGGACATATTACAGCAAGTCAACCACCCCCAAAAATTCGGAAGCGCTTTACCGTCGGGCCTGGATGCTCCGTTATGGCTGCGGCACGGAGCCTGATCTTTTAAAAGCCTATGATTTATTTCAGGTCGTTATCGATTTCTATAAAGACCTGACCCCGGCCGACTTTGATATATGCTGCGACTATTCCTGTGAAGGTTCGGGTATCTCCGCCCCAGGTGCCAAAGATTCCGGCATTACCTCTCCTACGGACACCTGCAAACTGCCGGTTGGCGCCTCCTGTTTTGAATTATCGAAATATTTTCTGGGAGGTCTGGCTCCAACACACCAAAATATCAGCGAAGGCCGGAAACTTCTGAAAAAAGCTTATGATTTCCATTGTGAAGAAGCCCTTTTCTGGGATTTCGAACATTTCGGTTCCGACTATGACGCCTATGAATATCCGGATGATATTCGGGAGCTCTACAGTTTCCGCATCGGCCAGTATGGTCGCGTCTGCGATATTCATCCGTCAAAAAAAGCCTATCTTCGCCTGATTCAGATGTATGAAAACGGCTATCCGGGGGATAACACAGAACGCCGCCTGGATTTTGCCAAAAAAGCAATGCCAATTTATAAAAAAATGGAGGCATTAAAATAGCCATTCCGTCGTACCGGTAATCCCCAGTACGTCGGGATGGCTGTCTTGTCCTAAGAAATATCACTTTTTTCTTCCAGTAATTTCTTTAAACGTTCAATCTCTTTCACCCAACTTCTGCTCAAGGCATGCTTTGATCAGGCCTATACAGCCCTGCTCGCCCAGGCGGCCGCTGTTTAATGTCATGTCGTAATTTACCGGATTGGTCCAGTAATTGCCATGAGTATAATACTTATAATATTCGGCCCGGTATTTATCCGTCTTCGTGATCAGCGCATGGGCCTGGGATTCACCGCAGTGCATCCGATTCATGATCCGCTTCACGCAGTATTCTCTTGGCGCTTCAATGTAAATACTAATGACATTTTTATAATCCCGCAGAACATAATCCGCACATTTTCCTACAATAATACAGGATTCAGATTCTGCAAGATTCCGTATAATTTCTGACTGAAAGTCAAACATCTT
>CABRLU010000182.1 GCA_902471845.1 uncultured Lachnospiraceae bacterium
CAAGTCTTTTGACTTTTCCATAAAGTCTTTTGTATTCTTTTTCAGACAGGAAGGGAACGGAGGGAAGAAGTCTGCATACATTAAGACTCCCGGAAGGCGCTCAGGGAAAGGAATTGATGATTCAGACAAAGAAAACAAAAGACTTTATGGGAAAGTCAAAAGATTTGGGAAAGACTTACCTTGGTGAGGAAAGTGAAGTGGTTATCCGGCTTTTCTGGGATAATAGCTATGCGCTTCTTTTTGGAGTTATTGCTGCGCTGGCCAGTCTCATCATGCTGTGTTTTTCACTGTTTTTCAGACGCAGAATGCAGGTAAATATGTTTTGGGCAATGATTAATCTGAGCGCATTTATCTTTATTACAGGACTCTGGGTGGTGACTGATTCGGAGATTCTGCTGTTTCTTACAAGTAAGATTTCGGGGGGAGTTTATGTTTCCTTTTTATCTTTCATGATCATGCCCATTTTCCTGTTGAGATTTATTGATTCTTTGTTTGGAAAAAGGATGAAAATAAAATGGCTTTATGGTCTGTTCCTGGTAAATGGGGTTTTATATGTTTTTAATTATATTTTTGAATTTGTTTCACAGTATTTGACTCTTGCACCGGCACATATATTATGTGTATGTTCAATTGTTATCGTAATGAAAAATATTTTTGAAATAAGGAAAAGCGGTGAAAAACAAGAGGAAACAGAGCAATTAATACATGGTTTTGTATTTTTGGCTGTATTTGTTTTAGCAGCTCTCGTTCTATTTTATATGAATCCGGTATCTCCATATGCCTATTTATACTGTATCGGGATTGCAATATTTATTTTTAATCTGATCAAATTAGCGGTATTTAAGTTTTATGAACAACTGGAGGAGAATGCCAGCAGTGCGGCCTATCGGCGCCTGGCCTATACGGATGTGATGACAGGACTGGGAAATCGAACGGCTTTTATAGAGGAACATGCAAAGGAAAGATTCGGCAAAGGAACAGCTTATATCTTATTTGATGTGAATAATCTGAAAATGATCAATGACCAGTATGGGCATCAGATGGGTGATCTGGCGATTGTTACTGCGGCCAGATATATCAGGGAATTTTTTGGCAGTAAGGGTCGGTGTTTCCGAATTGGCGGCGATGAATTTGTTGTGATTTTAAAAGAAAGTCATGACGATGAAATAAAGATCAATCTTGAACGGTTTCGAAATCGTATGGAAAATGAAAACAGAAACAGGAATATAGATATCAATATCGCCGCCGGCTATGCAGTAATGTCCGGAGATGGAGAGACAGAAGAGCAGCTTTTCAGGAGAGCAGACGCAAATATGTATGAAGAAAAGAAAAAAATGAAAAAGAATTGATTCCAGTGGTGACTTCCGCAATATTTCTTGACAATGGAGTTTCATTTTACTATAATATTAAAGTGAAATCAGCGGAAGACGATGGCGTCAAAAGATACGTTTGGTGTGCCTTGTGTTCCGCTTTTTTAAATCATTTTGAGGAGGAATTATAAAATGAAAAAACCATTAGCATTATTATTATGTTCCGCTATGGTCGTTGGCGCACTTGTTGGATGTGGTTCCAAGAAAGAAGAAACAAAGGCTGCGGAAACGACTGCTGAAACAACAGCAGAAACTGGTGAAAGCAAAGAAGCAGCAGGCGGCGATAAAGAGTGGATTATCGCTACAGATACGGTTTTCAAACCTTTTGAGTATACCGATGAAAGCGGTAACTTTGTAGGTATTGACGTGGATATTCTTGCAGCGATCGCAGAAGATCAGGGATTCAAGTATGAGTTACAGAGCCTTGGTTTTGATGCAGCTGCTATGGCTGTACAGGCCGGACAGGCAGATGCCATCATCGCCGGTGCAACGATCAAACAGGAACGTATCGATTCCGGCTGGATTTTCTCAGAAGGTTATTATAATGCAACACAGACTTTTGTTGTTGCAGCAGACAGCGATATTACAAGCTATGAAGATCTGAGCGGCAAGAATGTTGCTGTAAAACAGGGTACAGCAGGCGCTGATTTTGCCAACAGCCTGAAAGATGAATATGGCTTTACAGTAACAACATTTGAAGATTCACCATCCATGTATCAGGATGTTGTTCTTGGAAACAGCGCAGCATGTGTTGAAGATACACCAATTATGGCTTCCAATATTAAAGAAGGCGGACTGGATCTGAAGATTCCGGAAGGCATGGAGAGCGAAGGCGCACCTTATGGTTTTGCTATTATGGATGAAAAGAATCAGGAATTACTGGATATGTTCAATACCGGTCTTGCAAACATTAAAGAAAACGGTACATACGATGAAATTATTGCAAAATATTTAGGTGAATAATTATAAGAAAATCACATGATGGATATTTTAAAGGGAACGCCGGGGATTCTGAAAGAATTTCCGGCATTCTTGTTTTTTTATTATCAATGTGATAAAATTATAAATATTCAATAAATACATACAGAAGGAGAAGTGTGAATGGGCGCGATACTTAATACTTATTTCAACATGTTGTTGAAGTCTCTCGGCAATACGATGCTGCTGACATTGCTGGCGCTGGTTTTTGCCCTGGTTATTGGTCTGATTTTTGCATTGATGAATGTTGGCAAGAATCGGATATTTAATTTGATAGGCACGATTTATGTGGATGCGGTGCGTGGTGTGCCTTTGATTGTATTGGCATATTTTATCTATTTTGGTATACCTCAGGGAGTGAAATCTCTGGGATTTACAGATTTCAGATTGACAGCTCTGCAGGCCGGTGTTGCTGCGCTGGCGATGAACTGCGGCGCTTATATGGCGGAGATTATCCGTGCTGGTATTGAAAGTGTGGACAAAGGTCAGATGGAGGCGGCCAGAAGTCTGGGACTTCCTTATGGAAAAAGTATGCGTCGGGTCGTTCTTCCTCAGGCGATTCGCACTATGATTCCTTCTATTATTAATCAGTTTATCATTACACTGAAAGATACATCGATTCTTTCTGCAATTGGCTTTCCTGAACTTACGAATACAGGTAAGACGGTGGCCAGCAATACGATGGACCTGATATCGACATGGGCGGTCATTGCTATTTTCTATCTGGTAGTTATCACCTTGCTCAGTAAGTTGGCCAAGTATATAGAAAGGAGGATAAAACGTGGAACAGAAGAATATTAAAGTTCATGTAGCAAATCTGAAAAAAAGCTTCGGCAAGTTAGAAGTTTTGAAAGATATAAGTATGGATATCCAGGAAGGCGAGGTTGTTGTTCTTCTTGGACCTTCCGGAAGCGGTAAATCCACCTTTCTGCGGTGCCTGAATCAGCTCGAGGTGGCGACAGACGGTACGATCATTGTGGATGGTTTTAATGTGACGGATAAACATGTGGATATTAATAAAGTCCGTGAGAATATTGGGATGGTATTCCAGCATTTCAACCTGTTCCCACATATGTCGGTCATTGAGAATATCATGCTGGCGCCGGTAGAATTAAAAAAGATGACCAGGGAAGAAGCGAAAGAAAAAGGTATGCAGCTTCTTACCCGTGTTGGTATGGAGGCGAAGGCTGATGTTTATCCACCGCAGCTTTCCGGCGGTCAGAAACAGCGTGTCGCCATTGCCAGAGCTTTGGCGATGAATCCGGATATTATGCTCTTTGATGAACCGACGTCTGCTCTGGACCCGGAGATGGTCGGTGAAGTTCTGGAGGTTATGAAAGAACTGGCCAGAGGCGGTATGACCATGGTCGTTGTTACCCATGAGATTGGGTTCGCTAGAGAAGTTGCAAATCGTATTGTCTTTATGGATGGCGGTTATATTGTGGAGCAGGGAACACCGGAAGAAGTTCTCAAAAATCCAAAAGAAGCAAGAACCATTGATTTCCTGAATAAAGTTTTATAAACCGGAAGGAGAAGGTCCTTATGAGAAAAATTATTACGATCAGCCGTGAGTTTGGCGCCTATGGCGGAACCATCGGTCTTAAAGTCGCAGAAAAATTGGGTTATGAGTTTTACAATAAAGAGATTATTTTACAGGCTGCCAAATATTCCAATGTAGATATGGATAGTCTGCAGAAGTGGGATGAAAAAGTGCCGATTAATTTCGGTTTTGCCCAGAGCTTATTTGATTTCTATAATAAACCTTTAAATGAGAAACTTTTTGCAGCTCAGAAAAAGGTCATTCGGGAAATCGGCGAAAAAGGCAATTGCGTCATTGTCGGACGGAATGCCAATTCTATCCTGAGAGAATTTGACAACGCATTGCACGTTTTTGTACATGCGGAACCTTATTTCCGTATCATGCATCTGAAAGAAAAAATGCCGGATTCGTCGGAAGCAAAGATTATTGAGCGGATGCGGGCCGTGGACAAGACCCGAAGGAAATATTGCTCCTACTAGATCG
>CABRLU010000183.1 GCA_902471845.1 uncultured Lachnospiraceae bacterium
AATATGCTATTTCTCTTATTATTGGTGCAACTGGTATATGTTGGAATTAGGTGGTATGTAAAAGGATGGCAAGAAGCCAGAGGATATTATTAAAAAACTATTAGAAACTATTCATATTTACTTTCGTGCTAGGACAGATTATTCTAAAAATTCAGTGATGAGCATGCACATGAAATCTTACTTCGTTTAGGTACGAAAAAGGGCAATGGAAACTTTGTGTTCAGATGAGCTCTCACTATCTTGGTAACAACCGCAAGCAGCAGTGGAATATTGACGATGCATTCCGTATATATTCCACACATGGCTAAGCCCGACTAGAATGTGGGTGAAAAATTTCACGAGTGCCAGAGTTTCCTCTGGCACTCATTTTATTTTCGCTGTGCGTTTTTTCTGTACTCCAGTGGCAACAATCCAGTGCTTTTACGGAATAATTCTGCAAATCGGCTTGAAGTGGAATAGCCTACTGTTTGGGCAACTTGCCCGACTGTCAGCTCTGTATATGCCAGCAGATATTCTGCTTGACTCATGCGCCGCTGTTGAACATATTCCGTGATGGTGCAGTCGTAGTATTTCTTAAAACAGCTTTTGAGCTTTGTTGTTCCCATGCAGGCAATCTGTGTTAGCCGTTCCAGAGGAATATCAAAAGCATAGTGATCGCTAAGATAAGCGGCAACTATTTGGAGATTTTCAATATCCTGTTGAGAGAGCTTATGGGCTGGTTTATCAGGATGTTTCTTCTGATATTCCACCACCATTGAAACAGCTTCTGCGACTTTACCCTCATAAAAAAGTTTTGCTGCAATCCCTTCCCCGCGATAGTCTTTGATTTCTGTGAGTAACCGTGACATTTCTGGAAAGTCGGATGTTTGGTCGATCTTCCGAAATGCATCCACAGGATTGATCTGTGCCTCCGGGTACAGTTTTTTCAGGTAGTCCTCATAATATGCCGGTGCAATCTCAATCCCAACCGAACGGATTGGAATATTTTTATGTATCAAAGCCTTGTATGGAGCGTAGCCTCCAATAAATGTTTTGATACAACCGGCAGACAGTCTACGGTATGGAGATAATTCCTCCCCGGAAATAGAGTCATACCGAGTGATACTCAGACATTCCGGCATGGAGCATTCCAACATGAAATCTTCGTGGAAGGAAAAGTTATGGATTTTAATATCATATAAGTCTTTCTGTCCATAAGTCCAGTAGGTGCCTTCTCCAACTTCGGGAGAAAGTTTCCAGCAGTCACCTAATGCCCCATATTGCTGGTTGTCTGGGTCACGGATAAAACCGTGTCCAATCAGTAGCGGTGTATAAAACTGGTCAATAATTTCAGACATGAAAACAGACCGCCTCCTTTTTGCAACGATTAGACGAACTTTTGAAAGGAACAGACGAACATTGCCGGAACCTATTGAATGTTGTTCGATAAATGCGTATTGTATTAGACGAAGATTAGAGGTATCTAACCGAAGAATATCACAAACCACTTGTCGAGTCAAGACAATGAAAGGTAGGAGGTCAAAATGAGTAATCAAGTAAATTCTATGAACAAAGGTCTGACAGTGAAAGACCTTGTAACAACAGGTATTTTTACTGCACTGTTATTTGTTTTTGTATTGGTGGGCGGTGTCTTTTTTGCAACGAATCCTGTACTTACTTTTTTCATGCCAGCAGGAGGTGGGCTGCTTGCTGGCCCCATTTATCTTTTGCTGATTGCAAAAGTACATAAGCGTTGGAGCCTTTCTATAATGGGCGTTATCATGGGTATTATTTGGTTCGTGACTGGTATGCACTGGGCTTTTGCATTGGGCTACATGATCATGGCGATTGTCGCGGACTTTGTTGCTGGTGCAGGGCAGTACAAAAGCAAAAAACTCAACAGCCTGTCTTATATCCTGTTCTCTCTCGGTGGCACTGGTTCATATATCGTGTTCTTTGTTGACCCCAACGGCTGGGCGCAGACCATGTTGGGGAACGGAACTGAACAGAGTTACATCGACACCATGCAGGCAACTGCAAATACCGGCATCCTGATTGCCATGTTTGCTGCTGTTATCATTACATCTGCAATCAGCGCTTTTGTAGGCTGCAAAATGCTGAAAAAGCAGTTTGAAAAAGCAGGTATTACAGCATGAGCGGTAAACGCCATAAGAAAGAGCTTTGGCTCGACCCACGGGCCAAGCTCTTTCTTATTCTTATGTGTGTTTTATCGTCCATGTTTGCGCCCTCACTTGCATATCAATTTATCCTTGTTATGCTGATTGCGATATTGGGGGCTTTCTTTGGAAAGTGGAAATATGTCATTAAGGCTGTATGCTTTTATGCGGTCATCTGTGCCCTGACAGTTTGGATCATGGCAGAAATGACAGGCACGCTGCGGACAATGTTTATTGCCTTTTTAGGCTTGTTTCATAAGGTCTATGCGTGCGGAACCTTGGCTGGGATTGTTCTGACTACTACAAAAGTCAATGAGTTCCTGTCTGCTATGAACCGTGTCCGCGCACCCAAAAAGTTAGTAATTCCTATGGCAGTTATGCTGCGGTACATTCCAACTATTCAAGAGGACTGGCGCTATATCACAGACGCTATGCGAATGAGAGATGTTTCACCATCTCTGGCGGGCTTTTTAACACATCCGGGCATGACGGTTGAGTGTATTTATGTGCCTTTATTGATGGCAGCTTCAAAAGCGGCGGATGATCTTTCTGTTGCTTCTGTCACTCGTGGAATTGAAAATCCCAATCCACGCACCTGTCTTGTCCAGATAAAATGCGGAATTTCCGATTGGGGCGTCATGGCCGTTGCCGTAGCTTATCTGATTTTTGAATTATGTGTGCGAGGAGGTGTGATCGGTTGATTGAGTTTGAAAATGTATCGTTTTCCTATACGGGGCAGGAACATGGTGGGCTGCGCGACATCAATTTGAAAATTTCGGACGGAGAATTCGTCCTGTTCTGTGGCCGCAGCGGGTGCGGAAAAACAACGATTACAAGGCTGGTGAATGGACTGATCCCTCAGTTTTATCAGGGGGAGCTTCATGGCCGTGTGCTGGTAGATGGTCAGGAAATCAGCAATATCCCCATGTATCAGATTGCCGCTAAGGTTGGCTCCGTTTTCCAAAATCCACGGACGCAGTTTTTCAATGTTGATACAGACAGTGAGATTGCCTTTGGAATTGAAAATGAAGCTCGCCCTCCTGAGAAATTGGCTGAGCGAGTAGAGCAGACAACTGAAGATTTGCATATTCAAAAGCTGCGAAACAGAAATATTTTTGAGTTGTCCGGCGGAGAAAAGCAGAAAATCGCCTTTGCTTCTGTTTATGCCATGAACCCACAGATTTATCTATTGGATGAACCATCCTCTAATCTGGATATGACTTCGATCCAGGAACTAAAGGAACATTTGCGGCTGATAAAAAAACAGGGCAAAACAGTTTTGATAGCGGAACATCGTCTGTACTACCTGATGGAGTTGGCTGACCGAATTGTTTATCTGGAAAAAGGAGAAATCAAAGGAATATACACCCCGGAAGAATTTTGGCAGCTATCTGAACCTGGTCGTGAACACATGGGGCTGCGAGCTGTTGATCTACAGGCGGTATTCCCGCAAAAAGCCCACTTGCCTGCGCCTACCCCTGTATTGGAGCTGCGGAATGTGACGCTCCGTTACAAGAAGCAAACAATTTTGCATGACATTGAGCTATCCGCCGGAAAGGGCGAAGTGATTGGTGTTGTCGGCCACAACGGAGCTGGAAAGACTACATTTTCCCGCGCTCTCTGTGGGCTTCACAAAGACTGCGATGGACAATTTTTGTGGGAAAGCGAGCCGATTGAGCGTAAGGAAAGGCTGAAACGCTCTTACATGGTTATGCAGGATGTGAATTATGAACTTTTCGCTGACAGCGTGGAGGCAGAGTGCTCCTTTGGTATACGCAATCCAGATCAAACACTGGTAAATGCAACTTTGGAGGAATTAGGCCTTACCCAATATCGGGAGCGCCATCCAAACACGCTTTCTGGCGGTCAAAAGCAACGAGTAGCTGTAGCTGTCAGCATGATTTGTGGGAAAGACTTGCTTGTATTTGATGAACCGACCAGCGGTCTTGACTTTGACAGTATGACGCAGGTGGCGGGACTGATTCGACGATTATCCGATATGGGAAAAGTCATTTTCATTGTCACTCATGATTTTGAGTTTGTCTGCCGTACCTGTTCTCGTGTCTTACATTTTGACGAAGGCGAAATCCCCGATGACGTATCAGTTACAATGGAGGCTCTCCCGAAATTGAGAGAGCTGTTCTCTGTTTCAGATGGAAAGGAG
>CABRLU010000184.1 GCA_902471845.1 uncultured Lachnospiraceae bacterium
GGCGGTTTAAGGTGGCTGCGTCCAGCTCCGTGATGTCGGCGTATTCCTGAATGGCTTCCACCCACTGTCTTGCGTCAACGGCTATCTGCCGTTCATTGTCCAGCGTCCTTTTTGTTTCCGCCATTTTCTCCGCAAGAGTCGCCTGCTCTTTCTGGGTCTTTTCCAGCATGAGTGAGAAATTCGCTTCACTGATTCGCCCGGCAACCATGTCCTCATAGAGCCGCAGCACCATTTTTTCCAGTACCTCCGTCCTTTCCCCGTCTTTGGAGAGGGTGCGCTCTAACGCTTCCCGCTGGCTTCTCTGCTCGGCGTTGCAGGTGTCGGAGAGCCGCCCGGCGATTGCTTCCCCGTCCGTCAGAGCTGCTTTCGCACATTCCCGGATTTTGTTCAGCACAAGGCTGTAAAGGGTGTCGTACTCAATCCGATGTTGGGTGCAATGCTGCTTGCCGTAGGCGTTGTAGGTCTTGCAGGAGTAAATGCGGCGGGGGTGCTTGTCATTCGTCATGCGGACGGTCAGCGCCTTGCCGCACTCGCCGCATTTGATAAGCCCCGCAAACAGGCTGATTTCCCCGGACGCTCCGGGGCGCTGGCGGCTCCTTTGAATTTCAGGCGCAGGAGAAAATAAGAACTGCCGTTGTTGGAATTGTGGTTCCTGCAACGGCAGCTTTGAATTATATATGAATTTGAAAATCTGCAAACTCGAACAGTCCATTTCCCTGTTTGAGTTTTCCGGCTCTTTCTAATTGTTCAAATCCAGCTTCAATATCATCGACCAAAGAAACAGGAATGTCCAACTGATGATGTCCGGGCAAAATCTTATTTATCCTGTATTTCCGTATCCGCTTTATGGATTGATAGAATAGCTGCGGGTCGGTAGTCGGATAAAATGCGTCAAGGCTTCCCTTGTATATTAAATCCCCGGAATACAGATAGTTTCGTACCGGCTCGTAAAAGCAGCAATGTCCGGGCGAATGTCCCGGCGTGTGAATGACCTGAATTTCCCGCCTGCCCAAATTCAGAGAATCGCCATCATGCAGGATTTTTTGCGGCATACCTTGAAAAATCTGATAAGCGTTAATATCAAAACCTGTTGGAAAATCACAAGGAAGCCTTGTCAGATTTTTCTTAACGACTTGCAGCGGTATCGGGAAGCTGACTGATAACCAGTCCTTTTCTGCTTCATGGACGGCAATATTATCAAAATACTTATGCCCGCCAATGTGATCCCAATGAACATGAGTAGTAACGACCATAACGGGCAGGTCTGTCAGGCTGTCTACAATTTTTTTGATGTTGGAAACGCCTAAGCCTGTGTCGATAAGAACAGCACATTTTTCTCCGCATAATAGATAACAATGTGTTTTTTCCCAGTGCTTGTATTCGCTGATAGCAAATGTATCTGAGTCTATTTGTTCTACGGTAAACCAATTCTCCATTCTGCAAGATTACCTCCAAAAACTAAAATCTCCTATTAAAACCACTTTGCGTTTTCATCTCTGAAATGTGGTATAGTACCATTTTTATAAGGGTCATACCGATTCTCATTGCAGCCAAACTCTTTTAATAGGGAAATTTTGCTGTCTGGTGTCCATTCAATCAATGACATTCCTTCAAACGCTTCTACATTACCGCTGTCCATTTTGTTCTTAAAGTACCATTCAACGACGGTCTGGTTGCCTTTATGGAAAAATTGTTTAATGTCCCATTGTAAGACGGTTCCACGGGTATTCCATTCCTCAAACCAGAGTTTTATTTTCTTGGAATCATGGTACTCTGGTCCCCAACTTTCAATGTAAACGGCATTTTCCGAAAATATATCAGAGATACCCAAATCTTTTTTTGTAAGCCACATATCAAACCAAAGTCTGATGATTTTTTCTCTATTGTCCATTTCGCAGCACCTTTCTCATCAATTTGATGTTTCAGATTTTTCTTCCCGCACCAATTTAATCACGTCTGAAATATCACAATCCAGCGCCCCGCAGATACGAAGCAGAGTTTCCATGCTGATATGCAAGCCCTTTCCCATGTTGGCAATCTGGTTTGTGGTAAGACCGGCAGCAAGCCGCAAGTCCTCTTTTCTCATTTTTCGCTCTTTCAATGTATTCCAAAGCGGCTGATAGCTTATGCGCATTTATCGCCCTGCCTTTCTCCCTGTTCCGGGGTTCCTGCTTCACATTATATCAAAATTCTTGCGAATCCACAATATTCCTTGACGGCTCGCCGGTTCCGTCTGGATTGTGCTTTTCCTTTCCGCTTTTATTTACATCTAATTAGCCATTACCTGATTTACCCCAGGGGTAAGATTTTTAACAGAGCAGCCAATAAAAGCTATTGGTAGCACAGTGTCAGACATTTGGTTTTTAGTTTTTGACGGGATTAGTCATTTGGCAGAGAAACGTAAATTACGTTATGTGGCTGAATTAGAAAAATATAATAAGGAACTTCAAGCAACGATAAATGAGATACCAAAGGATAGAAAGGCGGAACCAGATATTCAAATTGTTGCATCCGCGTTAGAAGCATCAAAGTATTGTGTCGAAAAGTAATAAAGAGAATGATAAAGATAATTTGAAAAAGAATGATACTTGTTTGAGGAAATATTTTTAATGATAGTGCCGAAAATTTTGAAACGCATTTTAACAATCGAGTAACAATCGGCTAATATTAAATAAATAAAAATCAGTTATACTATAACAATATGAGTATGTTTTATGGATTTAACCATGCTTGAATGTAATCGAAAATGTTTAGAATACAAGAAAACGGTGATACATTATGGCAAAACGGTATATCATTACGGGCGGTGGCGGACATTTAGGGAAATTCTGCGTATTTTGAAAGAACAGAATGTTGAAATCTATGCACTGCTTATGCCAGACGAAAATCCAATAATTAATCATCCGGGGATACACTACATATACGGGGATGTGTGCAGAACGGAATCATTGCAGCCATTGTTAGATGGGGCGGAAAGTAAAGAAACAGTTGTTATTCATACAGCAGGAATTATCAGTATCGCGCGAGATGTTTCTCCAGATATGTATGCTGTTAATGTGAATGGCACAAAGAATATGGTACAAATTAGCAGGGAAAACGGAGTAAAACGTTTTGTTTATGTCAGTTCTGTCCACGCCATGCCTGAAAAACCCTTGCATAATATGATTTGTGAAGTGGACTCTTTTTCACCGGAATCTGTAATAGGCGGCTATGCAAAAACGAAAGCGGAGGCCTCCCAATTAATCATGGATGCATCCGCAAAGGGGTTCCCGGCTATAATTGTTCAGCCTTCGGGAATTTTAGGACCCTACGATAAAGGCCGCAATCATCTGATTCAGCTTGTTGCAGAATACATTGCGGGTAAACTTCCTGTCTGTGTAAAAGGTGGATATAATTTTGTTGATGTGCGTGATGTAGCGGCAGGATGCTTGCTTGCTGCGGAAAATGGCGTGGTTGGACAAAGTTATATACTAAGTGGCCATTATCTTTCTATTCATGCTCTGCTTTCTTCGGTGGGACACTATTGTCATAAAAAGCCAATACCGGCACTTCCGGTATGTGCTGCCAAATTAGCCGCGCCATTTATTGAAGCATATATGAAAAAGCAAGGGAAACGTCCCCTTTATACTAATTATTCCCTCCATACTCTTACAAGTAACAGTTGTTTTTCTAATTCCAAGGCGCAAAAGGAATTGGGATTTTGTCCGCGTAATATAGAAGAGACAATCTGTGATATGACGAATTGGATATTGAAAAACGGGGTGGTTTAGCAAATGGCAGCAATTGCTTTTTGCTTCCCACATTTGTATAATTAATATTAAATGCGGCGAAAAAC
Organism: uncultured Lachnospiraceae bacterium; assembly: GCA_902471845.1. Taxonomy (GTDB): domain Bacteria; phylum Bacillota; class Clostridia; order Lachnospirales; family Lachnospiraceae; genus Frisingicoccus. Next base: position 3,836 of record CABRLU010000184.1, read on the forward strand.
AAGGGAAAAGGATATTAATACCGCATTAAAGAAATTTTAGCAGAGAGGAAAGTTATGGTAAATATTTTACTTGTGGAAGATGATAAGGATCTAAATGTGATTGTTTGCAAACACTTGAATTCTAATCGTTATCATGCGACAGGCTGCTTTTCGGCTGGCGAGGCATTTGAATTGTTGTATACAAATCATTATGATATGGTGATTTCCGACATAATGATGCCGGGAATGGACGGCTTTGCTTTTGCGGAGGCAATCCGTGAACAGGACAAAAATATTCCTATTCTTTTTATTACGGCCAGGGACGATTTTGCCGCGAAAGAAACAGGATATCATCTGGGAATTGACGATTATATGGTGAAACCAATAAACTTAAATGAATTGATTTTGCATATCGATGCGCTTCTGCGGCGGGCGAATATTGCTTCCGAAAAGCGGTTGACAATAGGAAATCT
>CABRLU010000185.1 GCA_902471845.1 uncultured Lachnospiraceae bacterium
CCCGGTTTACTTAAATGCCGGAAAATCTTATATCGCCGTAGTGCCTTCAGAATTATCGGTCACCTGTGAAGCAAAATAAAAGGGACCAAAAAAGACATCATGAAAGAGGTGTGCTATGGGCAACAGTAAACAACGCGCCGGCAGAAACCTGATCGTCCAGGGAAGTATTTTGGCGATCGCTTCGATTATTGTGCGCTTAATCGGTATTGTTTATCGAATTCCACTGACAAATATTGTGGGAAATGAGGGTATGGGATATTATGGATTTGCCTTTGAGGTATATCAGATTCTTGTCATTCTCTCAACCAATGCGATCCCGGTCGCCGTATCCAAATTGACAGCGGCCAGGGTAGCGCGGCATGAATATAAAAATGCACAGGCTATATTTCGGTGTTCCATTATCTTTGCTGCAGTGTTAAGCGGAACATTGGCGCTTTTCACCTTTGTCGGCGCCCGATGGATATCTATGGTCATGTTCGGAGGCATCACAGAAGTAGCTCCGGCGCTTCGGGTTCTGGCTCCGACAGTTCTTGTCTGTGCGGTGATGGGGGTATTCAGAGGTTATACCCAGGGACTTGGGAATATGGCCCCGACAGCTTTCTCTCAGGTCGTTGAGCAGTTGTTCAATGCGGTCGTATCTGTGGCTGCTGCAGCTATTTTGATTTCCAGAGGTGCGGCCTTTGGTGCTGCCGGAGGTACACTGGGTACATTTATGGGAGCTGTTTCCAGTCTTGTATTCCTGTATCTGGTCTATTCATCCTATCGGCCTCAGCTGGCACGGCGGATGAAAAAAGACCCGACCAAAAAAATTCTGGAAAACAATACAATTTATCGGATGATTGCTCTGACCGTTATTCCGCTGGTGCTGACATCTACCATTTATCAGATCAGCAGTCTTCTGGATTCGGCTCTGTTCAGTAATATCTTGAAGATGATCGGATATCAATCATCTTTTATCAGTTCACTTTATGGAATCTACAGTTCCAAATACCAGCTTTTGATCAATCTGCCTCTTGGTATCACTTCTGCTCTGACAGTGGCTATGATGCCGGGAATCGCAGGCGCTATCGCGCTGAACCGTTATGAACAGGTTCGGGAACAGATGGATACGGTCATTCGATTGACCATGCTGATCGCCGTGCCGTGTGCTGTGGGCGTAGCTGTCATGGGCGGTCCGATCATGCAGATGCTGTTCCGGGATGCAACAACTCTTCCGGGACGTATGCTGGTTGTCGGTGCAGTGACCATTATCTTTTATGCATTGTCAACACTGACGTCAACCATTTTACAGGCCAGTAACCATATGCGTGTACCGGTAATTAATGCGGCTATTTCTCTGGGAATTCATGTCGTCTTTACCGTTGTACTTCTGGCCTTTGCCGACTTACATATTTTTGCATTGATTTACGGAAATATCGTATTTTCCTTCAGTATGTGTGTGCTGAATCTGCGTTCACTGGCGAAACTGGTCAATTATCAGCTGGATATAGTTAAGATGGCCGGTTCTCCCGTCGTAGCCTCAGCAGTGATGGGGGCAGTCACCTATTTTGTGTATCGGGGATGTTTATATTTAATCCATTCCAATATCGTCTCCACACTGATTGCGGTGCTGGTCGCCGTTATTGTCTATGCGATGCTGATGATCATCACCCATGGTGTGACCGAAGAAGAGCTGTATGCTTTCCCGAAGGGGGATGCCATTGTACGGTTTTTATATCGTATGCACCTTTTATAGAAGTAAAAGTGAATAAAAATCAGAAAAAGGCAGATACTTTTTTCAAAGGGGTGAAACCATGAAGAGAAAATGTATCTGCCTGTTTTTGTGGGTGCTTGTTATTGCCCTCTCTTATGGCGGCGGCTATTTATGCTTTGCCTGGCCATTATCGGAGGTGCGGACCACAGAAACGCCGGAAGTCCTTCCTGTAACCGCAGGAAAAGAGAATTTTATTTTACCGGAAACACGTCTTGTAATGGAGACACTGAATCTGAAAACCGGAGAAAAGGTAATCGATGAAAGTCCCATGCCGGCCATGTATCTTGGACTGGAACGGGAAGAGCTATTGTCCGAATTAAATAATTATATGACCGATCTGCCGTTAAAAGAGCTGGAGGACGGGCTTGTCAGCTTTGATATCGAGTCTTACTCTACCAATGAAGTTGTCCTCAGAAAAACCTATTATCCCGATGAAAATTACCAAAAATACTATGTCATTTACCGTCAGGGACGTATTGTAATTTACTATAGTGACCGTAAAACGGTTTTTGAATACCCGGACATTAAACTCGGAGATTTGCCTATTGACCTGCAGTGCGAAATTCTTTCCGGTAAGGAAATGAAAGATGAGACCGAGCTGTATAGTTTTTTACAAAACTATTCCAGTTGAGAAATAAGAGTCTTTTCCGAATCGTAAAAACATGGTATCATGGGATACGGATGTTTATTGATATCAGATTCAGGAGAGTTTTTAATGAAATCAGACATTATTGTCATCGGCGGCGGCGCGTCGGGTATGGCTGCCGCCATTTGTGCTGCCCGACAGGGGGCGTCGGTTCTTATTCTGGAACGCATGCCAAGAGCAGGTAAAAAACTACTGGCCACGGGCAATGGAAAATGCAATTATACAAATAGATGGATGAACATTGGCTGTTATCACAGCCAAAAGCCGTCGGCTGTCAAAACTGTCCTGGATAGTTTTGATGAAAAGGCCGTTGAAGATTTTTTTATGGAACTTGGAATCCTTCCAAAGGAGAAGGAGGGGTATGTCTATCCTAATTCCATGCAGGCCGCATCGGTGCTGGATGCGCTGCGCTTTGAACTGGAACGTCTCCATGTAACGATCCTGACGGACACGGAGGTTCAAAATATAAAGGCAAAAGGGAAAGGCTTCCAGGTGGTGTCAGAGGCAGAAACCTTTCATTGCCGCCGGCTCATTCTGGCCTGTGGCGGAAAAGCTTCGGAAAAGCTTGGTTCCAATGGCAGCGGCTATGGTCTTGCGAAAAATCTTGGTCATTCTGTAATCTCTGTCGTTCCGGCGCTGACAGGACTTAAGGCGAAGGAAAAAGTCTATAAGGCGCTGGCCGGAATCCGGACAGAGGCATCGGTACGTCTGTTTATTGACGGTCAGATGGTCGATGAGCATCGGGGAGAAGTTCAATTGGCAGACTATGGTATTTCAGGAATTCCCGTGTTTCAGCTCAGCGGGCAGGCGGCCTATGGCCTGCTTTATGGACATAAAGTCGTCTGTATGTTGGATTTTTTTCCGGATTGGACGAAAGAGCGGCTGATACAGTTTTTAAAAGAACGGAAAAATCATTTTCAGGGGCAGCCCGGTGAAGTGTTCGAGACCGGACTTTTAAATCGCAAGCTCATACATGAATGTATAAAGCTGGCCGGCGGACGGGAGAACAGGCTGCCGAAGATGGAACAACTTGCGGAAATATGCAAACATTTTCCGGCAACGATCATTGAAAGCAGAGGATTTGCTCAGGCTCAGGTGTGCGCCGGGGGCGTGAATCTGGCGGAAATAGAGCCGGAAAGCTGCGAATCTCTGATTCATCCCCGTTTATATATTATCGGCGAGCTGTTGGATGCAGACGGCATCTGCGGCGGATATAATCTTCAATGGGCATGGGCCACCGGCTGTCTGGCCGGTAGTGCTGCCGGAAAGGAATGTCATGCTTCGTATCGGACAGATTAAAATTCCCTACAGGGATGGGGACAGTAAAGTATATAAAACGCTTTTAAAGAAATTACATATACAGGAGCAGGAAATCCTGTCCTGGAAGATTTTTAAAAAATCCATCGATGCTCGAAAAAAGCAGGAGATTATGTCCGTATATACGGTGGATATTGAATTAAAGCACGAAAATGCTTTTCTGAAACGAAACCGAAATAGAAATATACAAAAGATTGAACATAAAGAATATCAATTTCCAAAAGCCGGCGAGAGGCTGCCCGATCATCCGATTGTTATCGTAGGCAGCGGTCCGGCCGGACTATTTTGTGCGCTGATGCTGGCACGCTACGGTTATCGGCCGATTCTTTTAGAACGGGGCATGGATGTGGAGCGGCGCCAGAATGCTGTAGAGCGATTTTGGAAAACCGGAGAATTTCAGCCGGATACCAATGTTCAGTTTGGAGAAGGCGGCGCCGGGACCTTTTCGGACGGAAAGTTAAACACTCTGGTAAAGGACCCCTTCGGAAGGCATCGGAAGGTA
>CABRLU010000186.1 GCA_902471845.1 uncultured Lachnospiraceae bacterium
AGCAGCCCCGTTGGAGAGCCAACGGGGCCAAGAGCAGCAACCAATATGTTTTTAGAATTTAATCTGGGTTCAAGATCAGTAGCTTTATTGGTTTATCCCCATGCGCCTAAAACCCACAATTGATTATTTTGATTGTTTGAACCTTTCCATAAGACAGGTGCACCATTATAGGAACCGGTAGTTGTCAGAGCTAAAATATATGTGGTATTTGCCAAACCGTAAATATTAAAAGAAGAACCGCCTTCATTAATGAATTTAACGGGCTGTGTCGTCATGTTGCGTGTGAATGACTGTAGGGTAACTTGTTGTCCATCAGTACCGTAACATGTAACAGCGTAAGATCTATTGGCGGAATTTTTTAACCAATAATGTTGAGGCTTTCCAGGAACACTTTCAGAGTAGTCCCACCGTTGTGTTGCGTGCCCTGTATTATCCCAAGTGGTGATACGGGTGCCATTCACCGGAGAACTTTCCGTCGCGGCATTTAGAAGGTCGTTGTTGGCTTCATTGGAGATAGATATTTTGGTTATATTTACAGCTAAAGATTGATTTTCCGCTGCGAAGACTGGAACTGTCAATAAAGCGACGGCCAAAAGACTGGCAACTAAAGTAATAAGTTTTTTCATCGTAATCTCTCCTTTGGTTTGTACGAATTTTTGCTATTACGGGCTAGAATTGAAACGCTACCCTCCTTTCGTCAAATCAATTGGAGCGATCCATTTTTCTGAACCGTTCCAATAATCTTCCTTTGTGATAAATGCGTATACTGGAAAGTATATGGACGATTCATAAGCAGTACCGTTATCATCAAATAAGGTTACTGTTTGAGGGTCATAGCCTGATAAAACACAGTATTCATTTTTATATGCACCGCATATATTGATGAATTCAGCCTGTCCTCCATTTTCAATAAGTAATAGATTTTCTTTTACCTCTCCGGTTTTTAAATCGATGCCATACTGGTAGTGCTTAGCCAATTTGGAATCTTGTTGTCGGGTATCAGACACTTGAAGGATCATCTTATTGTCTACAAAGTCAAGGATAGTCGTTGTCTCAGATGAAAAAAACGGAATTTCAGAGCATAGTACCAGTTTTTGATTGTTCTTAAGATTGATACAACTTACTTCTGCTTTAGTATTTCCGATTGGTTGAACAAGGTATAGTATATTTCCGTTGAGCGCAGTAACAGGCGCTTTTTCATCGTCAGTAGCAGAATATCTGAAAAATTCTTCTGTCTCCCCGTTTGTAACACAATAGAGGTAATATGCAAATTCTTTTTCTGCCGAATCATAGGACAGGATAATTAAATTATCCTCATATGCGCCAAACAACCAATCGTTTGCTTTGAACGAAAATAGCTCTGCTGCTTCGCCTGTTTGAATATCGATTTGGTACATAAGTTTTTTAGGCTGATATGTAATAGAATCAACTTCCTGCACTGTAATGTAGAGATATTCTTCGTCAGCGGCAATTCCATTAACGATATTTTGGTTGGGTTGAAACTGGAATAACAGATTTCTGTTATTGCCATTCGGTTCGGCTTTCCATATGCCCGTATAGGGAGAATTGTAGGTTTCTAACTGCAAAATGAAGATGTTGTGTCCAGTGCCACCTGTGAATATCAGACAGGAGTCAGAGGCAATCCACGAGGGGCAGTTTTCATCTTTGTGCAGACATTCAGGTCGGTTGCATAGATATGTTCTTGTTTTAGAATCAAAATCTGTGTATATAATATTTGACCCCTTTGTCCCTGATGGTACAATTTCATAAAGTCCCGTTTCTGTTGAAGCTTGGCTGGAAATGCCATAGACACTAGTGATCAACTCTATGTTTCTGTTTGTCAAATGTTCGCTACCCGATACCGCGTGTAACGTAAAGTCCTTTGAAGTGGAAGAGGGGGAGTTTCCTTGCCTAAAATCACTACATGCAGACAACAAAGTAATGACAATAGCTCCAATTGCCCAATATTTGCAAAAGCGCATATTCAGTACCTCTTCATTTGAAATGAGTGAACAAGTATTCTGTGCAAAGATAGCAAACGGCTAGAACAATCAGCAAAAGCATAATTCCGACCGCCTGCGTACTTGCGCCAAAGAGCGCACAGATGTGGAACAACGGGTATGTACTAAGCCACTTCGCATTCGTTAAGCCGGAGACACTGAGCAGCGGCGGCAGAGAAAAAATGAGCAGAGACGCAAACATTGCGCCAAAGGTGTTGCCAATCCGCTGCGAAAGAGCCAGCGTCACACAGGCCATACAGCTCACCGCGGCCAATCGAAAAAAAGTCTGGATTGCTGCCATTAAAAACAAAGGTATTTCCGGCGCGTTGTAATATTCGCTGATGCTGTAAACCGGAGCCATCCATGTGCCAAGTCCGTAGTCACGGATAGAGACCCAAAAGCGCGGCAAAAGGCTGAGCACCGTTATTAAGCCACATACGGTAAAAGAAAGCAACAGCTTGTACCGCACGGTGGCACGCCGTCCAAGCGGTGTTGTGCCGATGACTTTGATCATCCCCGTCTGCCGCTCCATTGCGAACAACCCGGAAAAACATACTGCGCATAAAATAGATGCCCAAAGCGTATCAGGCAGATCCTGCGTGTCGTATTGATCGAACAGCTTCAGCCAGCCGGATTCATAGACCATTTCCATACGAGGTTTTTCTTTCAGCATCTGAGCCTTGTAAATAACACGCTGGAATACATTCATTTTCTGCTGCAAACTGGAGTAACCCTGCATCATTGCCTGGTATTCCTGCGAAGTAATCTTTTTCGACATTAACGCAGCATTGAGCTGGTAGATGGGGCGAAATTCTTCTTGCTGCTGCGAGAGCCAATCAACACTTTCCTGTGTCAACGGACCTTCCACATGCTTCATGTAATATTGGTAATAGATCTCGTCCGCGTCGATGTAGCTTTCCGTTGTCACTGCGGTATAGACTTGAAACCCCGCAAATAACAAAAGCAATAATGCTGTGCCCTGCATCACCAACAGCTTGTAGGTTTCCTGACGCATTGGCGTCGTGAATGCGGGGATTTTACGCCTGAAAAGTCTTTTGCCTGTCCGACGTCCCGCTGCAGTAAAATAGTGACGGCTGAAAATAAAGCAGAATGCCAGCGCAAACAATATACCGAACAAAACAGCGGCAACGCACTCCACCAAAAGCAGAGGAATCGGGTGATCAAACCAATACAGATTGCGGTATCCGCCCAGCAGCTCATTGGTGCGCAGTAAACTTATGAGATTGGCGTATTTGATCACATTCAATCTGCTGGTGGCAGGGATAACAGATCGGATGAACAGGTTGAATACAATAAGAGCCAAAGCCCCCAATGCGCCCGTGAAAAGCCTTCTGGCAAACAGCATCGCCAGCATTACCCATATACCGCAGATGAATGCCGCCAGCCATTTCGTGAGAAAAAAACAGAACAGATATTGGCCGACCGTCAGTTTCCATGTGCTGCGCATCAGCTGCGGCACACTTTGAATGGAGCGGTTCAATGGCCCCAGACCATAGAGCCCGCCGCAGTACAGAAGGTTGACGCCATACAGGCAAGCCAGAACAACTGCGAGGCTTGCGCCCAATGCCAGCAGCTTTGCGCCAGCGGTATGAAGCCTGCCCGCCGGAGTAGAACGCACCAGCGCGAGCAGACCGTTGTCCCGCTCGGCCCGGACAAGCACCGTGGCAATGAGCAGCATCGCAAATACGGTTACGACATCCGTAAGTTCAAAATCCAGTGCGGTCATGATGCCTTTTTGCGGATAATACTGAATGGACGTACCGCGCATATCCCTGAACGCTTCATCTGTGACACGGATGTTTTCCATGTCGTATCCGCTTTTGCTCTCCGCGAAAATAGAGATCGAGGAAAGCTGCCGGGCTTTCTGTTCGATGGATGTCAGAAATTCTTCGTATCCGTTTACCTGCTCAAATTCCAGAACGATTGTATTCAGAAAACGGTATTCCTGTGTCAGCGTTTCCCCGTACTTCAGGAACCCGCCTGCTTCATAAATATCATAATACTGTTCAAAATCATCGGCGTAGGTTTCGCGGAGACGTTCGTCTTTTTGACCGTTGTTATATGCTTCTGTGCGCAGGATGTTATAGATATGGCTCAGTCCCTCTGTGCGGGCCAGCTCTTCATGCAGAAAGCCATCCATCTCCTCCATGCTCATGCCGGAAATCTGCTGTTCCAGCTTTCGATAA
>CABRLU010000187.1 GCA_902471845.1 uncultured Lachnospiraceae bacterium
AAGGTAAAAAATATCGTAGAAAATATTCAGGCCGCCTTTGTGGAAATACAGCCGGGCATTGTCGGATATTATTCTTTAAAGACAAACACGCATCATCTGTTGGCCCGGCCGGCTGACAGAAAGTTAAGAGCCGGAGATGAACTGCTCGTTCAGGTAGAGCGGGGAAGTATCAAGAGTAAGGCTCCGGTACTGACAAGTAAAATTCAGCTTTCAGGAAAGAACATGGTATTCCTCGGAAATCAGCAATTTATCGGGATTTCAAAAAAAATTGTTTCCATGGAACGTCGTGAGGCATTAAAGGCATTGGGAAAGGCTTTAACCGGCACAGAGGCCAGAGGGCTGATCTTTCGTACAGACAGTGCCGGATGCGCAGATCATATACTCGAAGATGAATATCGACAACTAGAAGTTGACTATAAAAATATTATGTCAATATATCCGAACCGAACCTGTTATTCAAGAATTTATACAAGACCGGAAGACTGGCTTCAGTATGTGCATATGGTTCCTGAGCCGGGGATTCGCATTTTAACGGATATGCCGGAGATTTATGATATGATTCAAAGTCAGTACGGCAATCTGCCGCAGCCACCGCTTGTAGAATTTTATGATGATCCGGAGTATCCGCTGATGAAGTTAAAAAGTATGGAAACTCAGATCAGTCGGGCCTTGTCTAAAAATGTCTGGTTAAAATCAGGGGCTTCTCTGGTCATCGAATCAACAGAAGCACTGACTTCCATTGATGTAAACACGAGTAAGACTGAAATTCATAAAAAAGACGAGGAAACATTTTTACAGATTAATATGGAAGCGGCGGCTGAAATATGTCGACAACTAAGACTACGCAATCTATCCGGAATCATTATCGTGGATTTCATTAATCTTTCATCAAAGGAAGACGAGACACGGTTAATGTCAGAATTAAAAAGACTGGCACGAAAAGATCCGGTGTCTCTGAATGTGGTGGACATGACAGCGCTTGGTCTGGTGGAAATGACCCGAAAACGGACTTATCGTCCTTTGCATGAACAGGTGAAGGAGGCGCAGACCAGTGAGTAAAGAACAATATTTGCATATTATCGGATGGGCTGAAGAAAAAACGCTGCGAAAAAAGTTTTTGTGCCGATTTAATCAGTTTCTGCCCGTTCTTTTAGCGGGAATTTATATGGTATGCCTTGTTCTGTGCTTTTTTGTTTACCCGGTATTTCTTATCCGATTAATCATCCGACCGGCTCTTTGTTTTTTAATTGTAACCGTTCTAAGGTATATTCTGAAATTTCCAAGGCCCTACGATGTCTATGGTTTTGTTCCGATTTGCGGTTATCATCCGGGAAAAAATCGGAGTTTCCCCAGTCGACATGCGGCCAGTGCCGCAATTATTGCTTTGGAGATTTTTCATCTCTGGAGTGGTCTGGGAATTTTTCTTATCATTCTTGCATTATTTATCGGAGCCCTTCGGATTTTGTGCGGAAATCACTTTGTGAAAGATGTTCTTGCAGCATATGTGATTGCTTTTTTGTTTAATATTCTGTAAATTTAAAATATAATTTTAAAAAATTCTAAAAATTACTGGAATATAATTGACGTTTTCAGAATATTATGATATAATAAAATCAGATCATAGAATATCTTTAATAAAGGGGGTCTGGTTATGGGTAACAATTATATTATCACTATTGGCCGTGAATATGGAAGCGGCGGCTTTGAAATTGGTAAGAAACTTGCTGAGAAACTTGGCATCGGATTTTATGACAAAAATCTGATTGATGCAGCGGCTGAAAAGAGTGGTATTCATATCGATATGCTCCATAAAGCCGATGAAAGAACTGCAAATCCATTGACAAATCCATTTATCCATCCGGGATATGAATCCGGTACGATTAATGATCGTTTATTCTGGACCCAGTCGGAAGTTATTCGTGACCTGGCTGATAAGGAATCCTGTGTAATCATCGGACGGTGTGCAGATTTCGTTTTAAGAGAACATGAAAATGTACTGAAAATCTTTATTCAGGCACCTTTAGCCGATCGGGTTGCCCGCATTTCTGAAAAATATTTGATTGAGATACCATCTGAAGCAAAAAAAGAAGTGTTGCGCAATGATAAGCTTCGCCGGAGCTATTATCAGTTTTATACCGATAACAAGTGGGGCGGCAGGGACCATAAAGACCTGGTTATCAACAGTAGTGTTCTCGGTATTGACGGTACTGTAGATTTTATTAAAGATTTTGTCAATCGCAAATTTAATACATAATCCCCCTGCATGTATATGTGTAAAGGCTGCCAGTAATGGCAGTCTTTTTTATGTTATAGGAAATTGCTTCACATCCTCCAACTGGTTTATTTTAAATTGCGACTGGTTCAATAGGTCAGACAACTGGTATAATTGTATTTAAATTGTACAGAAAAAACATAATAAATACATCAATTTGCATTGACTTTCAAGATTAAAAAAGCTACTATATAGGTGTAAGGACGAGATATATTGCAACGAAAAAAAGGGGGCTTTTATATGAGTGGCAATTATATCATTACAATCGGACGAGAGTATGGCAGCGGTGGTCTTGAGATTGGTCAGAAACTGGCTGAAAAATTGGGCATTAAATGTTATGACAAAGAATTGATTTACCTGGTTGCCGAAAAAAAGGGCTTAAAAAAAGAAATCCTCGAAAAAGTGGATGAGAAAAAAGGAAGTTCTCTTCTCGAACCGTCCGGAAGCTTTTTCCCAAGCAGACCTTCAAAAAACCTTCCTGCTTTTGGCGCTTTTGGAAAGACGATAAACGATAAAGCCTTTCTTCTCGAATCGGCTGTTATTCACAGCCTGGCAGAAGAGGAATCTTGTGTGATTATTGGCCGGTGCGCAGATATGTTACTGAAAGACAGAGAAAATGTTCTGTCGGTATTTATTCAGGCACCGAAACAGGCACGGATCAAACGATTAGCAGAACGACTTCAGTTGTCGGAAGAGATGGCTGAAAAAGAGATGCGCCGTATTGATAAAATCCGTGCATCCTATTATCAGTTCTATACCGACAGCAAATGGGGTGACAGGAACAATTTTGACCTGGTCATTAACAGTGCCGCTTTCGGAATAGATAATGCAGTAAACATTATTAAGAATATTGCAGAAAACAAATTCAGTTAATTTCTCAGGGGATATTGATATTCCTGGAGAAATTGCATCCCCTCTTAACCAGGGCTGCCATGAAGGCAGCCCCGTTTTAATTCATACGACAATAGATTGGGGTGAAACCTTGTTTTTTGTTGAATTTTATACAATTTGTTGGATGAAACCCATTGACAACGAATGATTGCCATGGTAAACTAATCTAGTGTGCCGCTCAGTGGGGTTTTAAGTTCTCTAAGAGACACCGAAGCTGGCGAGTTTTATTATTAGGAGGTGCCATATGTACGCGATTATAGCAACAGGTGGTAAACAGTACAAAGTATCTGAAGGCGACGTTATCCGTGTTGAAAAACTTGGTATCGAAGCTGGTGAGTCCGTTGTATTTGATCAGGTTCTTGTTGTCAGCGGTGATGATGTGAAGGTTGGTAATCCAACAGTAGCTAACGCAACTGTTTCCGGAACTGTTATGTGTGAAGGAAAAGCTAAAAAAGTCATCGTTTACAGATACAAGAGAAAAACCGGATATCACAAAAAGAATGGTCACAGACAGGCGTATACACAGGTTAAGATTGATAAGATCAACGCTTAATCCGGGTGATGAATCATGATTTGGGTAACTGTTGTCCGTACAAAGGACAACCAGATCCGGTCTTTCCAGGTTTCCGGACATGCTGAGTATGCAGAAAGCGGACAGGATATTGTGTGCAGTGCAGTTTCAGCATTGACGATTACGACGATCAATGCACTGTCTATGTATACTTCTCAGGTTTTTGAAACGGATGCGGATGAGGAAAGCGGCTGTATTACCGTGAATTTTACCGAACCGCTGAATCATGACGGAGAGCTTCTGGTAAATTCTATGATTCTCGGATTACGAACCATTGAAAATGAGTATAACGACGAATATATACACGTAGATTTCAGGGAGGTGTAGACGATGTTAAAAATGAACCTTCAGTTTTTCGCTCATAAAAAGGGTGTTGGTTCCACAAAGAACGGCAGAGATTCCGAATCGAAACGTTTAGGAGCGAAAAGAGCAGACGGACAGTTTGTAAAAGCCGGAAACATTCTTTACAGA
>CABRLU010000188.1 GCA_902471845.1 uncultured Lachnospiraceae bacterium
AAAAAAACAACATTTAACGGGGAATTCTCTGGAAATTATGTATAATTATCTGTAAAGTCCTCCGTCCGCCGTACTCATTCAGTGATGGATAATAGGTAAATGCCAGATCTACCGGATTTGAAAGTCCCGCGTACATACGGTTTTTTCCATCCGCACCATACATGTCTTCCACATAGTCGTCAAACTCCCGGATATCCCCAAAATACAGAGCCTCCATGCCGACACCGCTGTCATTACGCACCTGCATTTTAAGGACATTTCTGTTTTTTCCGATAACAGAAGCCCGGAGTATTTTAAAATGCCGTTCTGCAAATATCGGTTTCGGATTTCCTTTTCCAAAAGGCTCCAGTAAATCCAGTTCCTGAATAAATCCTTCGCTGATATAATCCAAAGGCATAGGGACGTCGATATGTATGACGGGTATTAAATCCTCTTCCGACAAACCGCAGTTCTGATTTAAACGCTCTCTCAGTACCGGAAGATTTTCTTTTTTAAAACTCATCCCGGCCGCCATTGCATGACCGCCGAATCGTTCAAATAAATCCCTGCATGCACTTAAAGATTCATACATATTATAAGCTTCGATGGAACGGCCGGACGCCTTGATCATCCCGTCATTTTCTGTACCGGCAATGACCGGCCGATGATATTTTTCCTTTAATCTTCCCGCAATGATTCCCGCCAGACTTTCATGACAATTTTTCAGACAGATAAGAATGATTTTGTCCTTATACAGTCCCTCTTTTTCAATCTGTTCAACGGCCCGCTCATAGCCCAGAGCTGTCATTTCCTTCCGGCTCTGATTTAATGCAACCAGGTCTGCCGCCAGCCGCTCCGCTTCTTCTCTGTCCGTCGTCTGCAAAAGACGGATAGCCGTATCCGCCCTGTCCAGCCGCCCTGCCGCATTAAAGCAGGGACCAATCACAAAACCGATATGATACGCTGAAATATAATTCTTATTCAGACCACTGTGACGAATCACAGCCTGCAATCCCGGATGTTCTGTCTTTGCCAGCCCATGAAGCCCATATTTGACAATGATCCGGTTCTCATCCACCAGATCCATCACATCGGCCACCGTTGCCACCGCCGCAAAAGGTAAAAGTTCATAAAATTCTGACTTTGGCACACCATAGGTTTCATATAAAAGTTCCACAAACTTCCAGGCCACTCCAGCGCCGCAAAGTCCTTTAAATGGATAGCCGCAATCCTCCCGCTTCGGATCAATGACTGCGTCGGCCGGCGGCAGCTTATATATCCGTTTTTCTGTGCCGGCCTCATCCGGGACCATCTCATAAACCACTTCATGGTGATCGGTGATGACCACATCCATCCCCAAATCTTTTGCCATGGCAACCGCATCCATGGCCGCAATCCCATTATCACAGGTCAGAATGCATCCCACACCCTTTTTATAGGCTTCCCGGACGATTCGGCTGTTTAATCCATACCCCTCCTGTACCCGGTCCGGAGCCACCACATAGGCCTGACCGCCAACCTGACAGATACCGCGCCAGAGGATATAGCCGGAGAAAACGCCGTCCACATCAAAATCACTGGCAATACAGATGAGCTGCCCGCCATCAATGGCCCGGCGGATACATTCAAGTCCCCGGTCCATGTCCTTCATTTTCTCCGGTCGATGGAGGACGCTTAAGTCCCCATATAAAAATTGCTGAAATTCTTCATCCGTTTTTAATCCCCGGTTGACCATGATTCGCGCCAGTACCGGACTGATTGAAAAAGTTTTTGCTAAACGGTTAAAATCCGCTTTTTTTGCGGCAACCATCCATTTCTCCATAGCTTCATTTCTATACAGTTCTTTTAAAACGCAGAAAACTCCACAGGAAAATTTCTTCTCCGGCAGAGTCTCTGTCATCCTCGTTTTAATTCTTCTTTCCAATCTTTTTCATCAAATACCAGAGTGTACCTGTAATAAAGATGGAGGACCATGCTCCGGCTATAATACCGGCCATCAACGGCATGGCAAATTCACGAATAGAAGCTACCCCCATAATATACAGTACAAACACGCTGATAAAGGTTGTCACAGATGTGTTGATACTTCTGGACAATGTCTGAGTGATACTGGAATTTACAATTTCCTCCAGAGATGCCTTATACATCGTCTGACGATTCTCGCGGATACGGTCAAAAATAACAATCGTTGCATTGATGGAATAACCAACAATAGTCAGCATACATGCGATGAACGTGTTGCCGACAGGAATACGAACCAGCGCATAAACCGTCAACACGCAAAGTACATCATGCAGCAGCGCAAATACAGCGCTGGCGCCGAATTTAATATCTTTGAACCGGAACCAGATATAGATCAGCATACATATACCGGCAATGACAACTGCGATGACCGCATCTTTCTGCATTTCGCCGCTGACTACCGCACTGATACTCTGTTCTTCGATGGCTTTCTCATCCACGCCATATTTTTCAACAAGGGTATCCTTTAAATTGCCTCTGGTATCTTTATCCAATACCTGGGTCTTGATGACAACGTCATTGGACCCCTGAACATTCTGGAGCTGCACATCGCCTGTACCAATGGTTTCTGTAATTGTCTTCAGCAATTCAGCGCCATTTTCACCGGTAACATCAATATTTTCATTAAACGGCACCGTCATGGAAGTACCGCCGGTAAAGTCCAGACTGTAATTCATCGCACCTTTGCCATTGGAATGATTTAATCCCATACCAACAAAACCTGCAATGATCACAACAGCAGAAATAATATAGAAGATTTTTGCTCTCTGAACAAACGGAATGGCTTTTTTCTCTTTCTGTCTTCCGTAATATTTTTCATCGGTAAAGCCCAGACCGTAAAGAACATTGACGATAAAATGGGTCACAACCAGGGCTGTAAACATGGACAGGACGATACCTAATGCCAATGTGATGGAAAATCCTTTAATAGTTCCTGAACCTTTAATATAAAGAACGGCTGCTGCGATCAGTGTTGTAATATTACCATCTAAGATAGCAGAACGGGCTTTTTTAAAGCCTGTCTGGATCGCATTCCGCACATTCTGGCCTCCGGCAATTTCCTCACGAATACGGGTGAAAATAATAACATTGGCATCTACCGCCATACCAATGGACAAAATAATACCTGCGATGCCCGGAAGGGTTAAGGTCACATCCAGACCATTTAACAGACAGAGCATTGCCACAACATAGAGAAGCAGCGCAAGACCGGCTGCAATACCAGGTACAAGGTACATAATGATCATGAAGATAATGATAATTGCCAGACCGATGGCTCCGGCCTTTAAGCTGGTGGCAAGAGCTTCCTCGCCGAGCTTTGCACCGACCACATTGGAACGGATTTCATTCAAATTCAGTTTCAACGCACCCAAACGAATATAAGTTGCTAAAGAACTGGCAGATTCATAGGTAAAGTTTCCTTCGATGATGGCCTGTCCGTTTTCAATGGTTGTATTTACTTTTGGATAGCTGATGACCTCATTGTCATAAACAATGTAAATCGGCTTTCCGATATTCCGTGCGGTGCCCTCTTTAAACTTTTCCGTACCTTCCGCATTCATTGTCAGTTCTACCACATACTCGGAATTGCCATAACTGTCTTTCCGAGTCATTACCTGGGCATCAATGAGATCATTGCCGTCCATGACCAGATTAAATGTAGAGCTGTCCGACAGACCGGCAGCCTCAGCCGCTTTCTTTGCTTCAGCCTTTTCTTCATCCGACATGTCGCCGGCGGAAGCATCCGTCACCTCATAAAATGCAACTGTTCCCGGATTACCCAATTCGTTGAGAATCCTTTCCGCATCATAAACGCCCGGAATTTCAACGTTGATCCGGTTGGTTCCTTCCTGGTAAACTTCGGCCTCCGTGCTGTAGCTCTCCACACGTTTCTGAAGCTTATAAACCGTATCATTCATATCCTCCGCCGAAGGATTTTCTTCATCGGCCTCATAGGTAATGCTGACGCCACCGGCCAGATCCAAACCGAGCTTTATATTCCTGGCACTTCCCTGTCCGCTCTCATCCACGCCTTTCCAGGATACAAATCCGCAGGCGGCGATAATGATCAGAACAAAGAAAAGGCCAATCAGACTTAGATCGGAAGAG
>CABRLU010000189.1 GCA_902471845.1 uncultured Lachnospiraceae bacterium
CAGAGACAGACGCGACGATAGATACGATGACCGCAGAGACAGACGCGACGATAGACATGATGATCGCAGAGACAGACGTGATGACAGACGCAGTTACAACGACAATCGTCGTTGGTAATGTTCAAATAGATGGAGCCGCTCTGGCGGCTCCGTTACATATTTATTTCATGCATATTTTTCTCATATCCGGTCATCCTAGCCCTGAAAGGATGGTGCTTATTATGTCATATTATGATGATGGCAATATTCCGGATATTGACCTTCCAAAGGATTCCGACTCCGTGGAACCACTGCCGGAATCGAGCAGACCACGCAAGGATGGACCTGGCGGAGAGTAAAGGGCTTCGGCCCTTTATTTTCTTTTTAAATTTTCATTTTTATCTAATCATTTTTATAATCTTTTTATTTCTTGAACACAATTTAATCACAATTTTTGTGTACTATATAAACATACCGAATAACAAAAGCAAAGAAGTAAAATAACATTATCCCCTCTTGAAAGCCGAAGCCTAACCACTTCGGCTTTTTCTTTTATGTTGTCTCTATGTTTATAAATGTACCTTTATCCATTTTAATTGACCCAGTAAATTGTCAAAGCCATGAACCAGAAGTTCTCTTGTCTCCCTATCAATATCCCGGGCTAAACTCAGCTGCTTATAAGTCCCCTGAATATCATATATAATGTCATTTATTTTTCTGGAATCAGTGTCTGTATCCTTGCTTAGTTGACTGACGATATTCACCCACCGCACATACTCTTCAAAATATTCTATTTCTTTAGCAGATACAGATTTTTTCAACACAGGCATGCTTTTGGTAATGCTATCTATCTGATTCCCTAACGCAAATAATAAAGTTTTTATTTCATCAATATCTGAGTAATCATCCTTTTTTTCAACCTGCGCTTTCCCAATCTCCAGTAATCTAATAATTGAATTAATCCCCTTCTTGTTATCTTTCGTTTCCTCAATCGCCGCTCTGATTTTTTCCCGGTTTTCAATAACTTCTCTATAAATTAATTCTTTCCTATAATCAACCGTATTAATTGTACCGATATCAAAAATTCTCGGTGTGTCTTTCTCTTGCACCAATACTACAGGTAAATCGAACGCCTGCCTGATCCCCAATTCGAATAATACATTTGGATTCCTGGAACTCAAATCACATACCGCCATAGGTGCTTCAATAATACTCTTTATAATGTTCACATGAATCATACTGCTGGATTTATTATCGTCGCCTCTTTTAGCCTCAAACCCAGCCGCTTCTATGGCCGGCTTAAGAATATCTTCATACACACATTTAAAATGGCCATCTTCATATCCATCTGGGTCACTGATCGGCATAATCACAAAACATTCATTACTCTTATCATTTGCCATTCCAACATCTCCTTTTCAATGCTGATTATTGCCATACCAACTTATTCACATAGAAAATAGCCGTCCTGCTCTCTGGTAAAGTTCAGGAACGGCTATCTTAAAATAGTTTCTTTT
This sequence comes from uncultured Lachnospiraceae bacterium, assembly GCA_902471845.1. Classification (GTDB taxonomy): domain Bacteria; phylum Bacillota; class Clostridia; order Lachnospirales; family Lachnospiraceae; genus Frisingicoccus. The sequence goes on from CABRLU010000189.1 coordinate 1,497, forward strand.
TCCAACTGGAGCATAGGGGACTTGAACCCCTGACCTCCACACTGCCAGTGTGGCGTGCTCCCACTGCACCAATGCCCCAAAAATTCAAACGCCGCTTAACGACGCTTACAGTATACCATGTCAACTAAGCTCATCGTTCGCCTTTAGCTCCGATTCACTAAGTTTCCAGGTATGCGTTCACACTAAGCTCGAAAACACCTACTCTGCACACTTTCGTACTAGGCTCAAAAATACTTCGCCAAGTACTCAATGCGTCGCTAAGTGTTTACAGTATATCACAGAATGTCCGGAATAACAAGTTTTTTCCTGTCATTCCGGACCTTTTTTACATGACTCATCAAAGCTTTTATTCGCCGAATTCCTCCGCACATTTTTTGAGCATATCGCGGATTGGCAGATTATACGGGCAGCGGGTTTCACAGGCGCCGCAGTCCACGCAGGCACTGGCCTTTACCGGCATAGCATTGTAGCGGTCCTTTGCCCAATCACCAAGACCGTAACGGTCCAGATAGCCCTGGAAAAGGAAACAGCCGGAAATGTTGATGCCGGCCGTACATGGCTGACAATAATTACAGCGGCGGCAGAAATTGGTGCCGAGCTGTTTGCGAACCTGCTCCATAGCCGCCAACTCTTCTTCGGTCAGCGGTTCTGCTGCCTCAACGGCTTCCATATTTTTTTCAATCTCAGAAACATCATACATCCCCGGAATGACTACGGTTACATCCGGATTGGCACAGACAAATCGCAAAGCCAGACGGCCATCCTCAATGGCGCCGCCAGCCAACGGTTTCATATCGATAAAACCAATATTTTTTTCACGACATTTATGTATGAGCTCTTCGCCCTGGCGTTCCACAATATTATATGGGAACATGATGGTTTCCACCCAGTCCATATTGAGAGCCTTTTCAAATACTTCTAATGAGTGGGCTGTCAGACCGAGATGACCGATTTTGCCTGCGGCTTTCGCTTCCATCAGAGCCTCCAGAGCGCCGTCCGGTCCAATCACCTGTTCAAGCTGCTCCATATTCGGATTGTGCACCTGATATAAATCAATATAGTCTGTACGGAAATTATTTAAACTTGTTTCAACATCCTTTGCCATGGCTTCTCTTGTACGGGACATACTTTTCGTCGCCAGAACAAATTTTTCACGCATGCCTTCAACACCCTCGCCGATAAAGCTCTCACTCACCGTATATCCTCTGGCAGAATCAATATAATTAATCCCCTTTTCTGCCATCATTTCCATTAATTTTTTTGTGCCGGCCGCATCAATCCGCTGAATCGGAATGCCGCCGAAACCCATGCGGGAAATCTTAAGTCCGGTCTTCCCAAGTGTTACATACTCCATTTTTCTAACTCCTTCATCAATCTTTTCCTTATATTCTACTATACGATATATGATATTTATTTTCAATTAGCATTTTGAAAAATAGACTGTCTTTTTTCCATTAGATGTGCTATTCTGATTAGGACAACATAATTTTTCCTTTATCAGGGAAAATTAAGGATACAGGAAAGGAGTAATATTATGGCTGTTATTGAATTGACTCAGGAAAATTACCAGAAGGAAGTCATTGAATCTGATAAACCGGTTCTCATCGATTTCTTTGCCACATGGTGCGGACCTTGCAAGATGGTTTCCCCAGTGGTGGATGAAATTGCAAACGAGCGTCCGGACATTAAAGTATGCAAATTGGACGTGGATAAGAATCTGGATCTGGCAAGAACCTTCCAGGTAATGAGTGTTCCGACACTCGTCGCTATGAAGAATGGCGAAATGATCAACAAAATCATCGGGGCGATGCCAAAAGCCCAGATTTTAAAAATGTTTGATTAATTTAAAAGCAAACTGCTCTCAGCCGACCGGCCGGGAGCGGTTTTTTTCACCGTCTCACCAGTCCGAGGCGGTTTTCTTTATCTTCAATATTCAAAAACAAATCGTTCATAGGCATTATAAATTTTTGTATCTCCATAATCCAGACACCGTTTTGCATCCACATTGTAATTCGGGTGAACATGTCCATGAACAAAATACCGGGGCTGATAGTCGTCAAGCAGTGTCCGGAACACCTGAAATCCCCGATGGGGTAAATCTTCACCATCCCCAAGCCGATACGCCGGCGCATGGGTCATGAGAATATCAAAGCCATGATTCAGCAGCAACGGAAGTTTCATCCGCATCAGCCGCTTTTTCATTTCCCATTCCGTATATTGATATTCCCCCGGACAATAGCGCATTGAACCTCCCAGGCCCAGAATCCGTATTCCCTGATGCACATAGATTTTGTTATCAATACAGATGCATCCCTCCGGCGGAAGCTCAGCGTATTTTCCATCATGATTTCCATGAACATAGAGCAGCGGTCCTCTGGAAAATGTCGCCAAAAATGAAAGATACTCCGGGTCCAGGTCTCCGCAGGATAAGATCAGATCAATATCATCCAGTTTTTTTTGCTCAAAGAAATCCCAATAATAGGGCGATTCCCTGTCACTGACTGCCAAAATTTTCATTTACGCTTTGCCT
>CABRLU010000190.1 GCA_902471845.1 uncultured Lachnospiraceae bacterium
ATGGGACCTACAGGGCTCGAACCTGTGACCCTCTGCTTGTAAGGCAGATGCTCTCCCAGCTGAGCTAAGACCCCATATACTAATTTAACATTAGTACAACTGTATAATGTTAAACGACCCAGAAGGGACTCGAACCCTCGACCTCCGCCGTGACAGGGCGGCGCTCTAACCAACTGAGCCACTAGGCCATTGTAGTGAACAACTTCTGTTGCCCGACTGCATAAATGATTCTACCGTACTAATGACAATTTGTCAACCCTTTTTTTACATATTTTTCTTATTTTTTCTTTTATCTGTTTTTCATGTATTTTTCTACAATATGTGCAACTCCATCGTTGTCATTTGTGTCGGTAATGATATCCGCCACAGCCTTCACATCATTCTGCGCATTTTCCATGGCGACACCCAGTCCCGCAAACTGAATCATAGAAATGTCATTATAACCATCTCCGCAGCAGATTAATTCCTCTCTCTGAATACCCGTGCGTTGCAAAAGCTGTTCCAGGCCAAAGGCTTTGTCAACTCCCGGCGGTGTAATCTCCATGAAATACGGCTCCGAACGGAAAATATTCAAAATATGCCCAAATTCCTTACGCATTTCAGGTAAAATCTGCTCCAGATACCAGCCGTCACCGACCATCAGGCACTTTGTCACCGGAAAATTAATCTCTTCAGAGAAATTATTCAATTCCCGAATCTTCATTTTGTTGATTCCGCTTCCAGTCGAACATATTTATCTGTTGTATCCTCCGTCAGAATATCATCCCCCTGATAAGTGACAATCGGCACCTGAAATCTCCGACTCGCCGCACCAAGTTTCGGAATATAGGCCGCCGGAATCTTCTGCTGAAAAATAATTTCCTTTGTTTTACAATTTTGAATAATTCCCCCGTTAAAAGAAAGTATATATCCACCGTAAACATCCAGCTCCAATTCCCGACTGATCGCTACTGCCCCGTTGATCGGCCGTCCCGTAGCAAGCACCACAACAGCACCTTTTTTCTGTACATCAATCAGCACATTCCTTGTATGAGCTGACACTTCCTTTTTAGAATTGGTCAGCGTGCCGTCCAAATCTAAGGCTATCATTTTATATTTCATCTTTTTCCCCCGTAAACGTTTTCGTTTTATATTTATTATATAAGATTTCCTCTTATATAACAACTGGTAAAATGCCGAAAAAAGCCCATAAAACCGGGTTTCTGCTTGCAATGCTTCCAAAAATATGCTAGTCTATGAGAAGTGATATTTAGGAGGAATGAAGATGTCAAGTGTATATGATACACTCGTGGAACGTGGTTTTATCGAACAATGTACCCACGAAAAAGAATTACGCGAATTACTTGAGAAAGAAAAAGTAACTTTTTATATTGGTTTCGATGCAACGGCCGACAGCTTAACTGCCGGACATTTTCTTACAATTATGGCGATGATGCACATGCAGAAAGCCGGTCACCGTCCGATCGCCCTTCTCGGCGGCGGAACGACCATGATCGGAGATCCTTCCATGCGTTCCGATATGCGTCAGATGATGACCATTGAACAGATTCAACACAATGCAGACTGTTTTAAAGAACAGCTCTCTCATTTCATTTCTTTTGATAATGATCAGGCTGTTTTGGCCAATAATGCAGACTGGCTGCTGGATTTAAATTATGTCTCGTTTTTAAGAGATGTGGGCGTTCATTTTTCAGTAAATAAGATGCTCACCGCCGAATGTTATAAATCCCGTATGGAACAGGGACTGACATTCTTTGAATTTAACTATATGCTCATGCAGTCCTACGACTTTCTGGAATTAAACCGCCGCTATGGCTGCTGTCTCCAGATGGGCGGTAATGACCAGTGGAGTAATATTCTTGGCGGTGTGGATTTAATTCGCCGTAAAGAACAGAAACCGGCTTACGGCCTGACCTTTAAACTGCTCACGACCAGTGACGGCAAAAAAATGGGTAAGACTCAGAAAGGCGCCGTATGGCTTGACCCTAACCGAACATCTCCATACGAATTCTATCAGTACTGGAGAAATATCGAAGATGTCAAAGTTGAAGAATGTCTCGGTCTGCTGACTTTCCTTCCGATGGATGAAGTTCACCGCCTCGGTTCTCTGGAAGGTGCTGAAATCAATAAGGCCAAAGAAGTTCTTGCTTATGAAATCACCAAAATCGTTCATGGCGAAGAGGAAGCTAAAAAAGCCCAGGAAGCCGCAAAAGCTCTCTTTGTTTCCGGCGGTGTAGCTGGCTCTGTACCGACTTACACCTATCCAAAAGAAGCTCTGGATGCAGGTGTGGACATTGTTTCCATTCTCGTGGATACAAAACTGGCACCAACCCGTTCTGAAGCCCGCCGTCTCGTAAAACAGGGTGGTGTTACAGTCAACGATGTAAAGGTTCCTTCTTTCGATGCCGTATATGGTTCCAAAGATTTTAATGATTCCGAAGCCTTTATGGTAAAGAAAGGTAAAAAAGGATTCTATCAGATTAAAGCTGAATAAAACTATTAAAAAAAAGCCATTATGAAAATATTCTATCACATTTTCATAATGGCTTTTTTTATATTTCCGGAAACACTTCCAGAGACAGCTTTTTAAGCTTTTTGGCTGCTGCTTCTATGTCCGGCTGAGCAAATATACCAGAAACAACAGCAGCACCCTGAGCGCCCGAGCCTTTTAATTCACATATGTTTTCCGCGTCAATACCGCCAATTAAAACAATCGGTATGGACACCGCCTGACGAATCGCTTTAAATTCCTCCAGCGTCATCGGACGGGCCTCCGTCTTGGTTGAAGAGCCAAACATGGCGCCACTGCCGAGGTAATCCGCTCCCTGGCGTACCGCTTCCCTGGCCTGTTCTACCGTTTTTGCCGTAACACCGATGATTTTGTCCGGGCCGAGCAGTGCCCGGGCTTTTTCCGCACACAAATCCTCCTGTCCCACATGAACACCAGCTGCGTCACAGGCCTGACATACCTTCAGATTGTCATTAATAATCAGCGGAATGCCATAGGCATCCGTGACCTTTTTTACTTCAAGGGCCTCTCGGATAAATTCCTCATCCCCCATCGTCTTTTCACGAAGCTGTACGAGGGTCACGCCGCCCTTTATGGCTGCTTCAACGACATCGGCAAGTCTCTCCCCTTCTCGCAGCCATTGACGGTCTGTCACAGCATACAGCTGTAATAAATTTTTATCCATTTTCTTATCCTCACCGTATTTCAAGTTAAAATGCCACGTTTTCACGGACAAAGTAAACATCATACCACATCAGGAACATATATACGACCCATATTTTCTTGCTGTTGTCCAGTTTGCCGTTCTTATGCTGGTCGAGCATTTTTACTAATTCATCCGTATTGAAGAAAGTCTTCGCCGCAGGGCTTGTAAAAGCTTCCTTTACCTGATTATAATATTTATCCTCTTTCAGCCACAGAGTGATCGGCACAGGGAAACCGAGCTTTTTCTTCATCGCTGTTGCTTCCGGAATATGCCGTTCTGCAGCCTTGCGAAGAGCATATTTTGTCGTACCGCCGGCAAGTTTATGCTTTGTCGGAATCGTTTTGGACAACTTATACACTTCTTTATCCAGAAACGGCACACGGGTCTCCAGGGAATGACGCATACTCATCTTATCTGCTTTTAAAAGAATATCTCCCACAAGCCAGAAATTCATATCAATATACTGCATCTTCGTTGTATCATCCACATGTTTTACCTTATCATAGAAAGGTTTTGTCAGTTTCCACGGAGACTTGGCCGGTGTGGCATTTTTAAGAATACGTTTCCGCTCTTTTACAGAAAAACGTTTTGCATTTCCGATAAAACGATGTTCCACATCCAGGGCTCCCCGCATTAAAAAGCTTCTTCCACGCATACCTTCAGGCAGCACAGTTTCCGCAAATTTACCAATCATTCGACGCAATACGCCCGGCAGTCTCTGATACCCCTTTAGAGATACCGGCTCGTGATAAATATTATAACCGCCGAAAAATTCATCCGCGCCTTCTCCGGAAAGCACAACCTT
>CABRLU010000191.1 GCA_902471845.1 uncultured Lachnospiraceae bacterium
TGCTCGCCGTAATGAAGCACACCTCGAAGTACCGCCATAATAACAAGACATACAAATATCTGCTTCGGCGCAAGGGTCGTCAGGAAATCTGTTCTTCCCGGTAATATGGCAACACCGGCAAGTACGAGAACCTCATGGATCAACGCATATCCGGCAAAAATTGTCAAAAAGATAGCACAAAGATAACCGATGACGCCAAGAAAAATAGCGATAAGCATAATTGGAAGCAGCGGTTTGACAAGTCCGATCAGCTGTCCCATAATTCGAAGGCCGCTGCGGCGGTTTTGTCCCTTTTCATTTTTTTCTCTGCTCATACTGCCGCCTCCTTTCCGTAGGCTTCCAGCTCTGACTGATAACGATACAACTGCTCATAAGCTCCCGTCTCTTCCATCAGAGCCTCATGGGTGCCGGACTGAACAATCTTTCCATCCTGAAGCATATAGATACAGTCCGAGTCCACCACGTTTGCCAGGCGATGGGATATGAGTATAATTGTTTTTGTTTTAGCAAGCTCATGAATAACGTCCATAATCATTTCTTCGCTTTCCATGTCAATATTTGACGTAGCCTCATCAAAGATATATACCGGCGTGTCATGCAGCAGAGCCCTGGCCAGAGCAAGCCGCTGGCACTGACCGCCGGAAAAATTGCTTCCCTTTTCAAGTACCGGCGTTTTAAGACCCTGCTGAGCCGTCATAAATCCAAGAAGATTCACCCGCTCAAGAGCAGAAAGCAGCTCTCCCTCCGATGCATCCGGCTTGCCCATGCGAAGATTTTCTTCGACAGTTCCTTTAAAAAGATAGCTGTTATGACTGACCAGCGTAATCGTCTTCATACGACTTTCCTCCGTCAGTTCTGAAGATTCTACACCGCCAATGCGGATATTGCCCCTGTAGTTTGGATTTCTTCCCATTAAAATGCCTGCAATCGTACTTTTTCCACAGCCCGACGTTCCGACGAGAGATATAAAGCTTCCTGCAGCCATTTCCATAGAAACGCCTTTTAAAATTTCCCGCTCTTCCTCATAAGAGAAATGAACATCTTCCAGAGAAATGGACACTTCATCCGCTGTCACCCGACCGGATACCGGCTCCGGTTCCGGAATATCCAGCAGAGCAAAGATTTTGTCACTGGCTGCCATACCATTCATGGCAATATGAAAAAATGAACCGAGGAGCCGCAGCGGAATAAAAAATTCCGAAGCCAGCAGAATAATCATTAATGCACCGCCGAAACTGACATGGCCGGCAAAAAATTCCCGCAATGTCACAATCATCCCTACAGCGGCTCCGCCATAAGCAATAATATCCATCACACTGGTGGAATTGAGCTGCATCGTCAACACTTTCATCGTAATCTGACGAAAACGTTGAGATTCCTCATCCATCTCCACCGCTTTCTGACCATCAGCCTTATAAATCTTTAATGTGGTCAAACCTTGAAGATTTTCAAGGAAACTGTCTCCCAGTTCCGTATAAATTCCCCAGTATTTGTTCAAAAGTTTCTTTGCAAATTTCTGTACTGCCACGATTGATACGGGAATCAACGGTACACAAATCAAAAGCACCAGGCTGGCCTTCCAGTTCACAAACATCAAAATGACAAACAGTGTCACCGGGGCCAGCAGGCTGTAAAATAATTGGGGCAGATATCGCCCAAAATAAGTCTCCAGCTGTTCCACACCCTCGGCGGCCATCTGAACCACTTCGGATGTCGCTACGTTCTCTCTGTAGGAAGCACCGAGGCGCAGCAGTTTATCATATATCTTTTCCCGGAGAATCCGCTTGACATCCACACTTGCTTTGAAAGAGGCATAGGACGCCTGCCGGTCACAGAAAAACCGGACAATGACCGCGCCTGCGACGATTCCCGCGTACTGCCAGACCTCCTGTATGACCAGGCCCCCAAATAATGCCTTTTCAATCAAAACAGATGCCGAATAAATCATCAGTACCTGACAAAGCAGTGAAAGCCACTGCCACAGCACCTGAAACACAATATAACGTTTCGCATGGGATAGTAATTTCACCAATCGAGTTTTAATCATAAGTTTTCATTCCTTCTTTTTTCTTTCTTACTGCTTACCAGATGCCAGACAGCCAGTCCCGGATGATAAAATATCATTCGCGGTCCTGAAAAGCGCATCACGACCCTTATGCGCTCCCGCATATCCGGCTTATAACAGTGGACCCGACAGTTGACACAAAATGTCTTCTTCTCCATGAAAGGACATTTTTCACTGCGCAGCTTTGCATAGTCCACCAGTTCCCGGCAACCATCACAGAGTTCACCATTCTCCGGGCGATGATTTTTCCGGCAATAGAGGGAAATCATTTCTTCGACCACTTTCTGCTCCCTCTTTCGCTTCCTTTCAGCGTTTAAGCTTTCCTTTTTCATATTTATAATTCCTTCTACTTAGACAAAACTAACCTTAGCTTACTACGGCGCTATCCTTTTGTCCAGATGAAAACCTCTTCCATTATTGAGAATTTTTACCAAAAAGGCGCCTCCTTTTGCAGGAAACGCCTTTATAAACTTTCACCATATTTATTTTTGTGCTTCTATTTTCTCTGCCAGATCATTCAGATAGACCCACCGGTCCATTTTCTCTTCCAGCTCCGCTTCGGCCCGGGTCTTTTCCTTCATCAGGTCGTTGAGCTTTCCTGAATTCGTCGCATTAGCCAGCATGTCCGCATCTAACCTGGCAATTTTTTCTTCCCAAGCTGCGATATCATCATCAATCGTCTCATACTCTTTTTGTTCTTTGTAAGTAAATTTTAATTTGACCGGCCGATTCTGCTTCCAGTCCTTTGCGGACTTTTTGCCCGCTTCTGACTCTCCCCCACTGCCTCCGGCGCTTTTCTGGCCGCCTCCGGCATTCTTTCCGCCTTTTGCAGTATCTCTGCCGCTGTCTGCCTTATCTGCCCCGCGCCGCTGTTTTGCTTCCAGATAATCGGTATATCCGCCCTCATACTGCTGAAGGTGTCCCTGCCCGTCAAACTCAAAAATCCGGTCCACCACATTATCAAGAAAATACCGGTCGTGGGATACGGTGATCACAATGCCTGAAAAGGAGTTTATGTAATCTTCCAATATGGTCAATGTGGGAATGTCTACATTATTGGACGGTTCATCGAGAATCAGCACATTCGCTCCAAGCATCAGAACAGACAGGAGATAGAGCCGCCGTTTCTCGCCGCCGGAAAGCTTTGAAATCGGTGTGTACTGCATATCCGGCGTGAAAAGGAACCGTTCCAGCATCTGAGAAGCCGTAATACGACCTTCTTTTGTCTGGACATACTCACCAATATCTTTAATATAATCAATCACCCGCTGATTCGAATCCATTTCCGTCTCTTCCTGAGCCAGATATCCGATTTTAATGGTCTCACCAATCTCAATATTGCCTGAATCCGGCTTTTCCAGACCGGCAATCATCTTGATCAATGTTGATTTGCCGCAGCCATTCGGCCCGATAATCCCGAGCCGCTGATTCCGCAGGACAATATATTCAAAATCCTGAATGAGAGGCTGGCCATCATAGCTCTTACTGATATGATGAAGCTCGATTGTTTTCTTTCCCATCCGGGTCTCTATCGAATCCATTGCCACCGTACTGTCCTGAACCGGAGCCTTTCCATTTTTCAGAGCCTCCAGCCGTTCAAGCCGCGCCCGCTGCTTCGTCGTCCGCGCCCGGCATCCCCGCTTGGCCCATTCCAGTTCTATACGGAGAATACTCTGACGTTTTCGTTCCGTCGCCAGCTCCATCTCCTCTCTCTCTGCTTTCAATTCCAAAAATCGGGAATAATTCGCCTCATAGCTGTACATCTTTCCGTGGCTGATTTCCAGAATCCGATTGGATACCTTATCCAGAAAATACCGGTCGTGGGTCACCATGACAACCGTTCCTTTATAATTTTTCAAATATTCCTCAAGCCAGGAAATCATTTCCTCA
>CABRLU010000192.1 GCA_902471845.1 uncultured Lachnospiraceae bacterium
CACCGTAATTGTCCTGGACATTTTTCAGTGTGTTGGCAATCACCTTTTCCTGGGTTTGGGTGTTGGATTCCAGGTCTTTGATGTAGGCGTCAAATCTTTCCTGAAGATCATCCTGAGCCTTGTCATAACCTTCCATCCGAAGGTCATAGGCCCGGTCGTCCATCAGTTCCTGCTTATCCGCTTCCAGTTCCTTTAATTTGGCCTGAAGCTCACGACGCTGCCGGTCCACATTTTGTCCGGTCTGGCCTTCGAGGGCAGCCAACTGGGCCTGAAGCTGCTGAATGTCTTTGTTCTTATCTTTGATTTTCTTCTGATAATTGTCATAATCTTTCAGCCCTTTCAGCGCCTCTTTACGGGCGGAGATGAGTTCCTTGTTGCTATCCAGTTCCTGTTTCAGACCATCCTTTACCAGGTCCAGAATGGCTTCTTTGTAACGCTTCACATCCGCCGCCGCATTCTGGGCGCCTTCCCGGTATTCTTCCAGGGATTCGTTGTATTCCTCCTGAGAAATATTTCCCTTAGAAAGATGTTTACCAAGCTGGTCAATGGCATTTTCATATTCGGCCATTAACTGTCTGGCTGTGGTTATCTGCTCAGAGATCAGGGCGATTTTCGTATAGCCGACGGATGTAAAGGAGCCGTTGTCATTGAAGAAATTATTTTCATTCAATAAGTCACCAATACGGTCCAGCTCGTCGGCAAAGCTTTTCAGGTGGGCTTCATTTTTCTTAAAAGCGCTGAAATCCGATTCGACGATACTATCCTTAATATCTTCCAGTTCAATATTAATTGAAGCAATATCATCTTTCAGAGAAAAGATATGCTCCTGCATGTCCATATAGAGGTCGGAACCGGCAAAGCCTTCCTGGGTTTTCATCAGACGGTCAAATTCAGCCTGCATATTTTTCAGTTCTTCGGATTTGACAGCCTTCAATTCATTGTTATATTTGATAAGCGCATCGTAATCGGTGCGGCCAAGGGATTTACCCTGCTTTTTGGCCAGCTCGTTCAAAGTTTCGTAGTGACCGATGATGGTCTTAAAGAGGGAAGAAAGATTGCCGAAGTCATTGGTGATATTGTCTACCTGTTCTTCATTTAAATCTTTCACATCCAGTTTCAAATCTTCAATGGATTTGCGGCAGTCCTCGGCCTTGTCATACCAGTCCTGATAATTTTTGATCTTTTCCTGTAAATCTTCATCGGTGATATCTTCGATGACAAGCTGACCGCTTTGAATCTTTTGAACATAGTCGCTGCTCAGGCCAAGCGAAGCGGCCTTTGCCATATAGGCGTTGTAGGATTCGTTCAGGTTGGATATTTCATTCTGGATAGCTAAAATAATCTGGCTGATGTAGGAATTCTGGGCTTTAAAGGTTGTGACAGATTCCAGCTTTTTCTTCCAGTCTTCTGTCAGAGATTCCAGATGCTTGATACGGTTTTCAATCCAGTCAAAGGTTTCCGGTTCCGGCGTATCACCTGAACCGCTGGCGTAGGCGTTGGACAGGACGGAATTTAATGTACCGTCCGCATAGGCCCGGCCTTTTCCGGCAGCCTTTCCATATTTCATAAGGCTCTTTGTCTGGTTGGCATTTAAGATAATATCGCCTTTCTTCAGATGCTCCCGGTGCATACCGCCCGGAATCAGCATCCACTTGCCGTTTCGAATGATGGATTCCGTACCCAACTCATTGACCAGAGCCGTTTCATTTTGAGGTAAGGAGACCTTACCGTCGGCGTGGGCCGGAGAGAGAAGCGTGCCGGTGGCATGGCCACCGAAAAAAGCGCTTGCGATATTTGAAGCCATATTGACAGCAGTATAAATAGCTGTGCCGTAAATCGTTGGCGCAGTCCGGCTGATACCACTACAATCATCGGTATAAGAGGCAATACCATCTTTTTCAGGAGGCGTAAATGCAAATACATCTTTTGTATTGACAGTGTAGAAGACAACACCGTTTTCTTCCTTCTTTTCGGCAGGTATTGTCACGCCATTAATATCAGCGGTATACGAAATAGTGCCATCTTCGTGTTGAACTTCTTTGATGGCGCTTTCATCTACTTTGATTTTCTTTTGCAAAACGATATCGTTGGCATCGTCAATATTGAGTTCCGGTGTGAGTTCGGGATGTTGTTCAGACAGGGATTCCAAAAATGTCTTATAACTTTCGTTTTTATCAATGATTTCTGCTTGAATCTCAATAATATCTTCATTTTCGGTGGCATCCCTTAGTTGTTCGTATAAAGCAGTTGTGTCATATGCAGCAGGAATAGTGATGCCTTCCCTGTCTAATCCCAGAGATTCTTCATAGTTTCGGATGATTTCTTCCTGGCCGACAAGGGCATTGGCATAATTGGTCACAGCACTGTCCGATTGACCGGAGGCTTCAGCAAGTGCCAGAGAATTATCAACTTCTTGTTGAAGCTGTGCGTTGTCGTAGGCAAACTTAATCTTTATTACAGCATTTTCATCCAGAAGAGATAGGTCGTCCTCATACATCTGAAGATTGGCTTTCCATTCTTCAATATTCGAACCGAGAGATTCTTTCTCTTCACCGGAATCCATACTATTGGAAAGCTCTTCAAGGGCTGCAAGAGAGCTTTTGTATTCGGCCAAATCATCAAGCGAAGAATGCCACTGATCACTGGTAATATAGCCGTAATCCTCCATTCGGCTTAAGATATCTTCGACGGCACCGATACCTATGCCCATGTCCTTGGCGAGCTGCGCAGTGCTTCCGATGTTTGAAATCCAATCGTCATCTTCTCCAAGAGAGCGCATTTCCTTAAAATCCTGGATGAAATTTTGAAGCCCACTGTCATTTTCGGCAGTAAAGTAGCGATTGAATTTCTCCATGCCTGTCTGATAGGCTTCGATGGAATCATCCATGCCATAGGAGATATAATCGGCAAAAGCTTTAAAATCATCTGTGCCGACCAGGCCTTGGTTAAATAAATCGGCGGCTTTTTGTGAGTAGGTAATAGCCTGTTCATAGTTGTAACCGGCATTCTTTGAATTAAAAGCTGCCGTCACACTGTCAATCGATTCCGTATCAGCGAGACTTTTTACAGATGCAGACGCACGGTCAGCGGCAGTGGCTAAGTTATTGAAGTAATCAATGACATCATCTACATTAACATCTTTACCTATCATTCCGGTAGTAATACCCAGATTCTTTAAGACATTTTCAGTGAGTTCCCCTTGTCTGGCAATATCTAATAAACTATTTGAAAGTAATTGATTATCAGTAGAAGTGAAGAAGTGTTCTAAAGTGTTCTGTTTTACCTCTTTTGTAGATTTCCCCATATTTTCGATGCTCAAAAATGCGGATTCATATTCTTTAGCTAAATCAGCATATTTTTCATCTCCGACAATGGCAGAATAGTTTGTAGAAGCGGTTTTTAAACGTTCAGATAAACTGTTATTCAAATCTAATTGATAAGCGTTTAGATCTTCAATTTGATCTTGATATTTTTTGATCTGTTTGACATCTGTTGTTGCCGATTGGAGTTCCTGCAATCTCTCCATTTGAGAATTTACGCTTGTAATTTCAGTTACCAAAGATTTGATTTGTTCCGCGTCATTCATATATGAAACATTTTTATGATTTAAGTCAAGATATGCTTCACCATTGATATTATGGTCGAATCGGGCACTCGAAACATCACTTTCCTGAGTAGTTGCCATTGCTCTTGCAGCGGCATTGGATGCGGCTGCCTTTTCAGCATTGGACATAGTTTGTAGCAATTGCTCTTGCTGTTTTAAGGTGTAGTATTCCAGTTGTAAATCCTGTAGTTCATCTTTGTTGGTGAAAGAGAAAGGGGCGTTTGATGCTAACGTTTCTTTCATGCTCTTGATTTCTTTTAGCTTAGCAATCGTTGCGTCTAATTCTGAAGATATATTTTCGTATTTCCCAATAGCAGAAGAGGATTTTGTTTGAT
>CABRLU010000193.1 GCA_902471845.1 uncultured Lachnospiraceae bacterium
AAGCTGATCGTAGGCTCTTTGCAAAAAGGAGCTGCTGACTCCAAAGACAGGCTTTCCTCCCGCCTTTGCAATACCGGAAATCATCGCCACTGCATGACCTTCCGCAACTCCCACATCCACAAATTGTTTTGGAAATTGCTTTCTCAATGCTTTCCCAAATCCTAAAACCTTAGGTGTTCCTGCTGTAACTGCCGTAATCGCAGGGTCTTTCTTCATTTTATCTGCCAAATATGCAGCAGTCAGAGCCTCATAGGTTTCCACAGGCGCGGCCTCATGCAATAATTTTCCTGTATGTACATCAAATGGCTCCATATAGTGCCAGTTTTCTTTGTCTGCTTCTGCAAATTGGTAACCTTTTCCTTTTACGGTGCACATATGAATGACTACCGGATGATTCTTATTCTTCACTTTTTCCAGTGCATCTGCAATTTCATTAAAATCATTGCCATCGCGAACAAATAAATAATCAAAGCCCATTACCTGAAAAAAGTTGCAGGCAGCTTTTCCGTCGGTTTCCCGCAACAGCCGGAGATTTTGATACAAACCGCCATGGTTTTCTGCAATGCTCATGTCATTATCGTTTATAATAAGAATGATATTACTCCCCAAAACAGCCGCATTGTTCAACCCTTCAAAAGCCTCTCCACCACTGAGGGCTCCATCACCAACCAACGCAACCACATTGTGGGTTTCCCCTTTCACATCCCGGCCTTTCGCCAGTCCACAGGCAAGACTGATCGCCGTAGAAGTATGACCGATAGAAAAAATATCATGCTCGCTCTCGGCCGGATCGGTAAAGCCACTAACAGAAGAAAATTGGGCGGGATTGGTATAAGCTGCTTTTCGACCGGTCAATAACTTATGGGCATAGCATTGATGAGATACATCAAAAATAATTTTGTCCACCGGGGAATCAAAAACATAGTGCAATGCAACAGTTGCCTCGATAATCGCTAAATTGGAACCAACATGACCGCCCGTCGCACTGAGGCGAAAAAGCATTTGCTGACGGATTTCTCCACACAACTGTATAAGCTCATTTCGTGATAAAACTTTCAGATCTTTTGGGGTATTGATTCTATCTAAGACTTTGCACATTGCCTTACTTTCCTTTCTTAAAAACCGTATTTGTTAATGTTTGCCGTAGGCGTAAGCAGTACCGCATGCCTCCGGTACAGAAGATGCATCCCACCGATGGATACTGCCACTCCGCAGATAATCGCTGGTAACATTGAAATAGGTATGGCAAGGACTTGCTCCAATCGGGTCATCCCATGCACAGTCCACACAATACCACTCTCCATCCAGCTTTACCATATTCCATGAGTGTTCCACCCCATTGCTGCCTGGTATTCCATAGACAGTTATACATTCTATATCCAGCATATCCATGAATAATTGAAAAGTGGAAGAATAACCGTGACACATGGCCGACCTGTCTATCAAAGCGCCATAGGGCGTGTCACTTCCATCTGTAAATCCTTCTGCCGAAGAACGCCCAAGGACACTAAAATCAAATCTTGACCAGCCGGTTATAAAGTCATGTATGGCAAGCTCCTTTTCATAGTCGGTCATATCACCGTTAATTTCTGATTCAATCACCTCTTTTGCCACTTCCAAAATGCTGCGGTTGATTTCTGACAAAGACGAATCATCTCCTGACCGATAGGCTTGCAAAACTGCTTCAGCATTATAAGAATCTCCCGTTCCGACAGACTCCGCTGCTTCTTCAGTTTCCGAAGAAGACATTGTTGCGGTGTTTTCCGCATCGTTTATTTTACTATCTTCATTCTCGGCACTATTTCCACTATTTTCTATGCCTTTGCCAAAACAGCTCAAAAACGTCTCTTCCGCAGCTTTCGGTTCCGGACAAATCAACAGAGCGATATATCTGCCCTTTACTGAAACAATTCCAGATTTTACCATTGCCGCCTGCTGCGGCGCATAGCCTTCAAAAACACTGGCCCGATTCTGGATGTATACATTCAAAGCCTCCTCAGCTGCTTTACAGTCCTTTTCATCTGCCATTAACAGCACAGCAATTTCACTGGCCTCCACACCGTCCGCATAACAGATTACTCCGCCGTCCACCTGCTCTACCTCCAATAAATAGTAATCAGAAAGCCATGTGGTAAAATCCATATCTTTCGAGGTAATCCGTTTCAATTCCGGAAGCTCCTGCTGGCCGTTCTGAATCACTGCAGCAATATCATCGAGAGTCATATCCGTTTCGGATGCCTGCTCTCCTGAACAGCCTGCAAGAGTAAGTAAAAGTAAAAAAGAGAAAATAAAACATAATAATTTTTTCATGGAAACCTCCTACTAATTTGTAAGTTTTGAGATACTCATGTCCTCCGCAAATCCAGAAGCATTATACAGAATCAAAATATCTGTATATCCGCCCTCTGCAATTATCTCGCTTAATCTCTGATTGGTATATCTTAAATCGAGAACATCAATCTCCTGAAACTCTCCCATCATAAACGGAATAAAACAGTTCGCATAAGAATCCTTGATCACCAGAATTTTACGCTCATTTTCAACCTCTGTTTTAATTTTCAGAAATGGTTCATTTCCTCCAAAATAAACAGCATATTTATCTTTTGTGTCCAGTGCAGTATAGTCGTAAAGACTCTTTTCTGTTCTATCCGTATCCTCCGCATACACGGTATAAGCGTGTTTCTTCAGGGGTAAGAACAATTCGATGGTATCTCCTTCTGTCCGGATCCCCAACTTTGACTGCACCGTTCCTTCAAAACAATCTGTCACCGTTTGAATTTTATAATCTTCGAGCTTCGGTATAACATATCCCTGTTTTTTTGCCCACGCCTGATACGCATAAAAGGCAGCAAGGGTTTTCCAATGGTGATCCGTCCGGTAATAGATTTCTTCAGACTGATGCTCGCTCAGAACCGATACTCCGTCAAGCCAGACATCTTCCGGAAGGTTTTCTGCAATCTGTTCCAGATAATCAATCCCACCACCGGATTCGGCAAAAGGCGGCAGCTTATCCTGCAAAATATCCACTGCGTTCGGCACGATCAGAACAGATATGTGCTCTGTCCCGAATGACTCTTCATACTGCTGTACAAACTCTGTAAGCGCCGCAATATTACGCCTGGCCATCGATGTTGAAAATACCCCGGTGTGCTTTTCAATCAAATAGCCATCCTCTGCGAAATAAATATCTTTGCTTTCCCTTTTAAGAGACAGCCTTTCCACAGAAGTTTTAAGCGAGATCCATTGATTTCTCAAAACAAACTGATCTGTCAGATATTCTTCATAAGCTGCTTCAAAATCACCGCTAAGTACAGTTTTTATTTTCACATCCGGCATCCCGGCTAAAACCCGGTTCTCTGTTTCCGAAAACTCCGATGAAGGCGTTGCTATCGTTGCTGCCGTAAATCCGAATATCAATAAGCAAAATACAACAACTGTGACACATGACTGCCACCTGTTTTTCTTTGAAGCCATCTTCCAATCACCTCCGCCTTTCAGAATCTAAAATACAAGAATGGATTAAAGGTCGCATCCACAATCCATGCCACGGACAGGAGGAACACTCCAACATAAAATATGTTCCTGACTACTGCCAGCAGGATTTCTTTTTCTGCCAGCTTTACAGAAATCCATTTCCCAATATTCTGAGGAAGCCGCGTACATCCCAGGATACATAGAATCAATAACACTGCATTATTATACAGCAGGTAGACCGTTTCTCTGTTCAATAATCCCTGCCCGTAAAGGCCGAACAACGATTTCAAAAATTCGATTCCCTGTGCCATATGATCAAACACAAACAAATGCCAACCGAGCATAACAAAGAACATACAATAGATATGTTGAAAAAGAGCAGGCACTTTTTTGAGATATTTTCCAATAATAAACTTCTCTGCAAGCAGCAGCACACCGTAATAAACACCCCATAT
>CABRLU010000194.1 GCA_902471845.1 uncultured Lachnospiraceae bacterium
CTCGTCTCCGGAATATTTAAAATCTCTGCAGCACCGCTGGCTGTCTCTTTACAATAACCATAGCCCTCCGCACCGGTGCAGGCATTCGCGATACCTGAGTTGATGACCAATGCCTGGGCATAAGGAGAGTTTTTTACAATCTCCTGGTCCCATTTCACAGGAGCTGCTTTGACCACATTGGTCGTAAAAGTTCCTGCTGCCACACATGGCTTCTGGCTGTAAACAAGAGCCATATCCGTCCGGCCTTTATATTTAATTTCCGCTGCTGTCGCAGCCGCTTCAAATCCCTTTGCTGCGGTTACACCGCCATCGATTGTTTTCATATTTATCCTCCTTACGGGAACATCGGCACCAGATTCAGGCCCTCGTCCTCATCCAGACCGAAAATAAGATTCATATTCTGAACTGCCTGTCCGGCTGCACCTTTTACCAGATTATCCAGAGCGCCCATCATGACCACACGATGGGTTCTCGGATCCACTTTAAAGTTAATATCCGTATAATTGCTGCCTTCTACCCAACGGGTCTCCGGGCATACTCCCGGTTCCAGCACACGAACAAATTTTTCATCTTTATAATATTTATCATAAGCAGCGCGGATATCTGCTTCCGTTACCCCTTCTTTTAAATTTGCATAGGCTGTCACGAGAATCCCCCGGTTCATCGGCACCAGATGGGGCGTAAAGTTCAGAAGCAGCGGTTCACCGGCCGCATAGCCGAGCTGTTCTTCAATCTCCGGTGTATGGCGGTGCGTTGTCACACCGTATGCCTTGATGCTCTCATTCACTTCACAGAAGAGATTATCCACCTTCGCGCCACGGCCCGCACCGGAGGTTCCGGATTCCGCATCAATAATAATCGACTGGGCGTCAATCAATCCCTCTTTCACTAAAGGATAGGCCGTCAAGATCGAACAGGTCGTATAACAGCCCGGATTGGCGATCAGCCGCGCACCTTTAATGTCCCCCCGGTTGATTTCACAGAGACCATAGACAGCCTCCGGAATAAATTCCGGTGACGCATGCTTGATGCCATACCATTTCTCATAAGTAGCCACATCTTTAATTCGAAAATCCGCACTCAGGTCAATAATCTTTACCTTATTCAAAACTTCTTCACTGACAAGAGATGCACAGAGTCCCTGCGGCGTTGCCGTAAAAATCACATCCACAGCCTCCGCCAGTTCATCCAGATTATCATCCTTACAAACATCTTCCACAATCTGGAACATATTTCGGAATACATCATAGTATTTCTTATCTATATAACTTCTGGAACCATACCAGACAATTTCCACATCTTTATGGCCAAGAAGTAATCGCACAAGTTCCTGTCCGGCGTATCCTGTCGAACCAATAATCCCTGCTTTAATCATAGGTATTTCCCCTTCTTTCTGAAATGTCTTTTCCTATAATAATACAATTTAGGAAAGCTGTAAAGACATAATTTTAATAAATATTTATGTTTTATCAAAAATATACATTATTAATGCATATTTTTACTTTTAAACTTATAAAAATACAAAAATCTTAAAAAAGATATTGATTTTTATAAAGAAGTGTTGTATATTATGTGAGGACTACAAAAAACATGAAGATAAAATAGAATTTCAGGAGGTTATTATTATGAAAGAAAAAGTCATTTTAGCCTATTCCGGCGGTCTGGATACCACAGCGATCATTCCATGGCTGAAAGAAAATTTTGATTACGAAGTTATCTGCTGCTGCATCGACTGCGGTCAGGGTGAAGAATTGGATGGTCTTGAAGAACGTGCCAAATTATCTGGTGCTTCCAAATTATATATTGAAAACATTATCGATGAATTCTGTGACGAATATATCGTTCCATGTGTACAGGCCGGCGCCGTTTATGAGAACAAATATCTTCTCGGTACATCCATGGCCCGTCCGGTCATTGCAAAACGTCTTGTAGAGATTGCCCGGAAAGAAAATGCTTCTGCTATCTGCCACGGCGCTACAGGAAAAGGCAACGACCAGATTCGTTTCGAACTGGGTATCAAAGCTCTGGCTCCGGATCTGAAGATTATCGCTCCATGGCGTATGACTGATGTATGGACCATGCAGTCCCGTGAAGATGAAATCGAATACTGCAAACAGCACGGCATCGATCTTCCTTTTGATGCAAGCCACAGCTACAGCCGTGACCGTAACTTATGGCATATCAGCCATGAAGGTCTGGAACTGGAAGACCCGGCCAACGAACCAAACTATGACGATCTTTTAGTACTCGGCGTAACACCGGAAAAAGCTCCGGATGAAGCCGAATATGTAACGATGACTTTCGAAGCCGGCGTTCCTAAAACATTAAACGGACAGGCTATGAAGGTTTCTGAAATCATTACTGAATTAAATAAACTTGGCGGCAAACACGGTATTGGTATTGTTGATATCGTAGAAAACCGTGTTGTAGGTATGAAGTCCAGAGGTGTATACGAAACACCGGGCGGAACTATTCTTATGGAAGCTCATGACCAGCTGGAAGAACTGGTTCTCGACCGGGCAACCATGGAAGTTAAAAAAGATATGGGCAATAAGATGGCTCAGATTGTTTACGAAGGAAAATGGTTCACTCCGCTTCGTGAAGCTGTTCAGGCTTTTGTGGAATCCACACAGAAATATGTGACCGGTGAAGTAAAATTCAAACTTTACAAAGGTAACATCATCAAAGCCGGAACCACTTCCCCATATTCTCTGTACAGTGAATCTCTGGCTTCCTTCACTACAGGTGAATTATATGACCACCATGATGCTTCCGGCTTCATCACCCTCTTCGGACTTCCATTAAAAGTTCGCGCTATGATGCTGGCCGAAAATGAAAAAAACAACTAAACTTTTGATAAAATCTTGACAACAAAAAACGCTCTGCCTTACAATACAAGGTATAGCGTTTTTTGATGTTTCACTATCGAAAGGAAATTATATGCGTTTTACAACTAATATCCCATTTACAAAAGAAATACATAAAGACCCCAAACCATTATCTCGAAATACACAATATCTTCTGGTCGCACTGGCCCCTGCCTATTTTTTGTTTTTAGGCCTTATCCTCCAGCCTTTTCCGGAGGTTGTTCAGGGGCTGATCTCTATCGTTCTCGAACCGGACTTTCTTATTACGGACTATGTTGTGGTCGGTGGTGTGGGGGCCGCTCTTGTCAATGCCAGTCTGACGACACTCATGTGCCTTGGTCTCATGTACATTCTCAAGATGAACATTGACGGGACATCGATCGCCGCCCTTTCACTGATGATGGGCTTCGCTTTATTCGGAAAAAACATTGTCAATGTCTGGAGTATCATTTTCGGTGTTTTTATTTACGCCAAATATCACAAAACCCATTTATCCAATTATCTGTATATTGGATTTTATGGGACAAGCTTATCTCCGATCATCACCCAGACAGCCCAGTTGGGAAATTTTCCTCTGCCAATCCGTCTCCTGCTCAGTCTTCTTGTAGGTACTGTGATTGGTTTTGCCATGCCGCCGCTGTGCGCCCATCTTTACAATACGCATAAAGGCTTTTCGCTTTACAACGGTGGATTTGCTGCAGGTATCATTGCTACGATCATCATCTCCGTATTCAAGTCCTTCGGTGTTGAATTGGAAAGCCGTAAGCTTTGGGCCACTGGTTACAATGCGCTTTTCGCAGAAGTTTTAATTTCTTTCTTTGTTATATTAATCATAGCAGGCGCATTGTCCAGCCGAAATACTTTCCGAAAATATATTAATATTCAAAAATATCCCGGTATCGGCGGAACAGATTTCACTTTCAGCGAAGGCTTCGGGCCAACTCTGGTGAATATGGGCGTCAACGGTATTTTTACAACACTCTATCTGCTTGTCATCGGCGCAGATTTAAACGGCGCCAGTATCGGCGGTATTTTTACCATCGTCGGC
>CABRLU010000195.1 GCA_902471845.1 uncultured Lachnospiraceae bacterium
AAATATTGGTTTCATAAATACAGTCCTCCTTATTGATGTCTATATTCTACTATATCTATTTGCATAATACAATTGTATAATATGACACATTTTATCAGGATTTTCTACCAACAACCGTATCAATCGTTACGGCGATAATAATCAATGCACCCATAACGATCTGCTGATATGTGGAAGGCAGCGTCAGGGCTGTCATTCCATAGTTGATCAGACCGATGATCAGACCACCGACAACAACGCCCGGAATCTTACCTTTACCACCCATAAAGCTTGTACCGCCGATAATGGAAGCAGCAATGGCGAATGTTTCAAATCCTGTAGCGGCAGCCGGCTCTGCAGCGCCTACACGGCCAAGAAGTACAACACCGGCCAGACCGGCACATGTACCGGAAATCATAAACACGATCAAACGGTGGAGATTTACATTAATACCTGAATACCAGGCCGCATCAATATTTCCACCCAAAGCATAAATATTACGTCCAACCTTGCATTTTGTCGTAACGAACCAGAGAATAACAGCCGCAATCAAAGCAATAATAACCGGAATCGGAATACCAACAATACTTCCGCTCATCAATGAAGTAAAGGATACCGGGAATCCATATACGGAACGGGAATTGGATAATACAAGGGTTATACCACGGAAAATAGACTGGGTACCCAATGTAATAATAAATGGATGAAGTCCTGTCTTGTTAACGAGCATACCATTGATAAATCCGAAACCTGTACCAATAAGAATACCGGCCAGAATAGCCAGAGGTACCGGAACACCGGCGATCATCATCTTCGCGGTAAAAAGTCCGGTCAATGCTGCCACAGAACCAACAGACAAATCAATACCGGCAATCAGGATGGCGAAGAATTCACCAAGAGCCAGAAGAATATTTACCGAACTCTGTTTCAGAATCTGCGGCACACTGCTTGCTGAAAATACACTGCTTGGCTTAATCACAGCCAGAACAATTAATAACAAAACAAAGATACCAATAGTACCAAATCGCTGCCATGCTTCGCCGAATGACATTTTTTTCTTTGCATTATTTTCACTCATCGTTTCAATCTCCTTTTTCTATTCGCCTGTGGATGTTTTTACAATCTTCTCTTCGGTCGCTTCCGAATTTTTGAAAATTCCACGGATTTCGCCTTCACGGAACACAGCTATCGTATCGCATACGGAAAGCAGCTCCGGAAGCTCGGAAGATACAACCAGTACGCCCTTGCCCTCATTGGCAAGCTTACGCATAAGAACATATATTTCACTCTTACTGCCCACATCAATTCCCTTTGTCGGTTCATCAAAGATAATGAGCTTACTTTCTGCCGCCAGCCATTTACCAAGGATGACCTTCTGCTGATTACCACCGGACAGCTCCGTAATATTCTGGTTGATATCCCGCATCTTTACACGAATATCCGTACACTGCTGATTTGCATAATTCAGTTCTTCTTTATCGTTAACCAGACCAATAACGCCATTTCCTTTTGATTCCTTAATATACGGCACAATAGAAATATTTTGTTTAATATCAAAATTATCCAGGAAACCGGTCTCACGACGGTTCTCCGTAACCATACCAAGACCATTCTTGATGGCTTCATATGGATTATTAATCTTCAGCTCTTTACCTTCCATAAAAATCTGACCTTCAGACTTCGGCTCCGCACCAAAAATCGCATTCATCAGTTCGCTTCGTCCCGAACCGACCAGGCCGGCAAAACCAAGAATCTCACCTTTATGAAGCTGGAAGGATACGTTCTTTACCTTCTGATCCTTTCTGGAAATATTCTTTACTTCAAAGAATACCGGTTTGTCTGAGAAATCCTGACATTCTTCATTCAGGTAGGTTCCCTGAATCTTACGGCCAACCATCATAGCTACCAGGTCATCGACCTCAACGTCGGCCACATTCCGGGTTCCGACATAAGTACCGTCTTTTAACACGGTAACTCTGTCACCGATTTCTTTGATTTCTTTCATCTTATGACTGATATAGACAATACCCTTTCCCTCATCCTTTAACTGACGAATAATCTTAAACAAATGCTCTGTTTCAGAAGTTGTCAGAGATGTGGTCGGCTCATCCATGATAATGACATCGGCCTTTGAAGCCAGCGCCTTTGCAATCTCGACCTGCTGCTTCTCTGAAATACTTATCTTTTCAACAAAAAGATTCGGATCTCTGTGAACGCCAGCTTTGCCCAATACATCCGCTGCGATTTCCCGCATTTTATCATAATCAACAACAGGAATGATGCCCGCTTTCTTTGTCGGCAGCTTACCTACAAACAGATTTTCAAGAATTGATAACTCATTGATAACACTCAATTCCTGATAAATAATGCTGATTCCCAAATCGTAGGAATCCTGTGGCGTAAGCTTCGAATACTCTTTTCCTTTTACAGTAATTTTCCCTGACGTCGGTGTATAAACGCCGCTGAGAATTTTCATTAGCGTGGATTTCCCTGCACCATTCTCCCCCAACAGGACATGCACTTCACCTGCATTAATCTCCAAAGAAATATTGTCAAGGGCTTTGACACCAGGAAATTCTTTGGTAATGCCTTCCATTTTGACTAATGTTTGCATAGAATCCTCCTTTTTCTTCATTTACGAGTTACCATATTTATGTCAATTCAAATAAAGTCCGTTATTTATGTTGTGTTCCTGACTTCCAGATGAATCGGAACCACATATTCCTTCTGTTTGATCGGCTCTTTTCGGATTAACTTAAGCAACGCCTCACCTGCTGCCAGGGCCATCTGCTCCGTATCCTGGGCAATGGTTGTCATCGGCGGATTACAAAATTCCGACAGGGAGACATTATCAAATCCGACAATTTTTACCTGTCCCGGTACGCTGTACCCGGCCTCGGCCAGAGCGTGCATAGCTCCCAGAGCCATCATATCGTTTGTTGTAAAAATACCGTCAAAACAACATCCCTTTTCACTTAGAAACCCGGTTACTTTTTCTTTTGCTGATTTATAATCCGGTAAAATTGTAATTTCAAAATCGCCTTCACAGCGCTTTCCATATTCAGCCAATGCATCTAAGAAACCGTTTCGCCGCTGCTGAATCGTCGATGCCATCCGAAAATCCCGAATCAATAGAGGTCTCACACACCCCTTTTCACACAATTCCTTTCCAGCCAGGTAACCGCCCTGATAATTGTCCGATTGAACAATGAATTCGGCATTTTTAGGCGAACGGTCAATGAAAACTACCGGCACTCTCGGACTTTTTACCAGTGAACTGATGGCTTCCATCCCTGAAACATAAATCAGCCCGTCCACATTTTTGTCAAACATATCCTGGATATGACGTTCCTCCAGTTCAGGATCCTCATTGGAATCGCAAATCAATACGGAATAATTATATTTGACAAAAAAGATATCCAGAGTCCGCACAATCTTGGCAAAAAATTCATTCGTTATATCCGGAACAATGACACCCACACTGTGACTGCGCCGTGTCCGAAGACCAATGGCATTGACATTCGGACGAAATCCACATTCCTTAATTGTCTGAAGAACCTTTTTCTCTGTTTCCTTTGAATAACCACCCAACTGATTAACAACTCTGGATACTGTGGCAGTGGAAACCCCGGCCGTCCTTGCCACATCAACAATCGATACCTTTTTCCCTTCCATCCTGCCACCCCTTTCCAACATTTGCGTAAAGGTTTACGTTTGATTTACATTTAGTATATAACCACCTAACAATACTGTCAACGGCTTTTGAGTTTTTCTACAAAATCAGCAATATTTTAATACTTTTTTTGTGCACATATCACATAATGTATTCCAACTTTTTCAAATTTCATCGTATCATTTTAATAAGTAAACGTTTAATCTTTAACAATCAAAACAAAAAAAACGGCATAGATCGGAAG
>CABRLU010000196.1 GCA_902471845.1 uncultured Lachnospiraceae bacterium
CAGGCCATGAAGCTGGCCGGATTTTTCATGGCGGTGTACAAGTCCCAGTTCACCGACACGAAGCGGCAGGTCTTTATAGGAATGGGGTTCGGATTTATAAACCAGCATACCACCCGGACAGTTCATCGGTTTTACCGCGAAGTCCGCATCATCAATAACTGTCGTATACATATTGTCTTTATAGTGATCCCAGTGACCGGAATTTTCCCACAGATGACGGCTTAAGATAATCGGTGTAGATACTTCCACATAACCGTTTTTGCGGTGAAGGTCTCTCCAGTAATCCAACAGAGTATTTTTAAGGACCATACCCTTTGGCAGGAAGAATGGGAATCCCGGACCCTCTTCACGAATCATGAATAAGCCAAGTTCTTTACCGAGTTTACGATGGTCACGTTTCTTTGCTTCTTCAATCCGTGCCAAATGCTCTTCCAGATCTGCTTTCTTTGTAAATGCCGTACCGTAAATACGTGTCAGCATCTTATTCTTTTCACTTCCGCGCCAGTAAGCGCCGGCCAGGCTGGTCAATTTGAATGCTTTCACAGGTTTGGTCGTCATCAGATGCGGTCCGGCACAGAGATCCACAAACTCACCCTGCTGATAGAAGCTGATTTCCGCATCTTTCGGTAAATCTTCAATCAATTCAACTTTATATGGTTCATCTTTTTCTTTAAAATAATCGATAGCATCCTGTCTGCTCTTTGTAAACCGGGTAATCGGCAATGCTTCTTTAACAACCTTTTTCATCTCTGCTTCGATTTTGGTCAGATCATCGGCAGTCAGAGGTGTTTCGCTGTCAACATCATAATAGAAACCATCCGCAATCGATGGTCCGATAGCCAGTTTCACATCCGGATAGAGACGTTTCAGAGCCTGAGCCATAATATGGGATGTTGTATGACGGAAAGCTGCTGCGCCGCCTTCGGAATCAAATGTCAAAATGTTTAATTCACAATCACTGTCAATAACGGTACGCAAATCCACAACTTCACCGTTTAATTCACCGGCACAGGCTGCCCGTGCCAGTCCTTCAGAAATATCCTTGGCAATGTCAATCACTGACATCGGCTGTGCATATTCTTTTACAGAGCCATCTTTTAATGTTACTTTCATCTTGTTTTTCTCCCTTCACCAATTCTTTATCTTTAATTCAGACAGAAGACTTTTTATTGCATATCCATTCGGGCATAAAAAAAGCCCGCTTTCCATCATCTGTCTGACAGAAAGGGACGAGTTTTTCTCGCGGTTCCACCCTTTTTGTTTCATACATCTGCCCTTTTACACATCGGCACACTCAGCCGTGTACAGCGCAGCATATGCTAAACCACTTCATTCGGATTGATAACGGAATCACCGGACTTGATTAGAGCCACTCCGAGGTAGTCTTCAGATATTTCCCAACAGGACCCTTCCAGCAGCCGGTCCCTCTCTGTGATGTTTCATATCCTACTCGTCTCATCAACGCGTTGGTTTCATTATAAACAACCTCAAAAACCTTGTCAAGTCATTAATATATCCTTTTTGTTAACCAATACTATTTTTAAGTTGACATTTATCTTCTGTCGTGATATCCTTTTTAAAGTTTTAAAATGTATGCCCCCATTTGGCGGCAGAAAGAGAGGATAATTATGACATCATCGACATCAACAAAAATGAAAACACTGGATATGGCTTATATCGGACTTTTTGCCGTAGTTATAGCGATCTGTTCATGGATTTCCATCCCTACTGTTGTTCCATTTACTTTACAGACCTTTGCCGTTTTTCTGGCCGTTGCTGTTCTTGGCGGAAAAAGAGGCACTTTATCGGTTATCGTCTACGTGCTTCTGGGCGCTGTCGGTCTTCCCGTATTCTCCGGTTTTAAAGGCGGTATCGGCGTTCTTTTAAATACCACCGGCGGTTACATCATCGGCTTTATCTTTTCCGCCCTTCTCATGTGGGCTTTTGAAAAAGCCTTCGGCAAAAAGACCTGGGCGCTGATTCTTTCCATGGTACTGGCCCTCGCCGTATGCTATGCCTTCGGCACTGTCTGGTTTATGATTGTTTATGCAAAGAATGTTGGTGCCGTCGGCCTTTCCGCTGTCCTTGGATGGTGTGTTATCCCATTCATCATCCCGGATCTGGCAAAAATCGCCCTGGCATTTATCCTGAGCAACCGAATTTCCAAAGCAGTGACATTATAATCAGAGGCTGCCGCCCTGCTAATTCAGATTTCATCTTTATTAGTAAGAGCGACAGCCTCTCTGTTTTTATCCGCCGATTTGTGACATACCTCTTATTTCGTCTTCACTTTTTACCTTCTTTTCATCGAAATGATGAGCCTTTGGCTTTTGCTCAATAGCTGTTTTCATTGCCTCCCACAAAATCCCGTCGGAAGCTTTCTGCTCCAGCAATGACTTCAAGTAAACCCCATAGTCATATTGGAGGCAGGTCTTTAAAAATCCATCCGATGTCAGACGCACTCTGTTGCATGTATCACAAAATTTATGACTTACCGCGCTGATAAATCCGACTTTTCCAATGAATCCGGGAACATCGTAATATTTGCACGGTCCATTCCCTCTCGTTTTAACATAGGGTGTCAACTTGCCGTATTTTTCTTCAATCACTTTACGAATGGCTTCTTCCGATACAAATGGAAACTGCTTACCAAGCCCAATCGGCATCATTTCAATAAACCGGATATCTACATCCGCATGTTCGGCATAGTTGAGAAGGGACAGAATATCCTGCGTTTCAATACCAGTAACACAAACACAATTGATTTTTAACCGGACCTTATTTTCTCTGATTGCTTTTTCAATTCCCCTTAAAACCCTTTCAAGTTCATCTCTTCGCGTAATCTTCTGATAAATATCCCGTTTCATTGTATCCAGACTGACAGTTATGGCATCGATTCCGGCATCAATCAAATCATCATAGTATTGTTCCAGCAAAACACCGTTGGTCGTTATTGTCACATTAGTAATTCCGGAAATTTTCTTTAATTTTCGGATAAGTACTATCGCATCTTTCCGTACCAGAGGTTCTCCTCCGGTAATCTTTATTTTTTTTAAACCGTGTCTGGCCAATACACTGCATACCCGGGCAATCTCATCATAAGAAAGAATTTTCTCATGACAGATGTTCTTTACACCTTCTTCCGGCATACAATAAATACATCTGAGATTGCATCGATCCGTAATAGAAATACGCAGATAATCTATGTCTCTTCCCTCGTTATCTCTCATTCCGTAAACACTCCGCTGTCAACATTCACCAATTAATGACAAGATAAACTCCCTGAAATCTTTCTTATCCCATGTTACCGGTGTCGGATAGAGCGGATTACCTTCTTTTTCAGCCCACGCCACAATCTGATCCACATCTTCTTCCTGAATCATTTCAGGATATACCGGGATATTCATTTTGTCTTTCATTTCTTCAATCCAGTCTATAAATGCCTCTGCTTTTGCCTTAACTGTATCGTCCGCAGCTTTTATACCACATACATCACACAAATCTGCCAGCTTTCCGTAAGCCGCAGGGCCAAAAGCCCGCATGACATGCGGCAGTAAAATAGACATTGCAAGCCCATGAGGTGTTCCGTATAAGCCGCCCAGTGTATGACCGATGGCATGCACATAACCCACACAGCCTCTCGTAAATGCACGGCCGGCCAAAAAAGCGGCCTTCTGCATATTATAACGTCCCTTCAGGTTACTGCCGTCCTGATAAACATTATAGAGATTATCATAAATAAGCTTCACAGCCTTTTTACACATATCTTTTTCCAGCTTTGAATTATAGGTATTATTTGTATAACATTCCACCG
>CABRLU010000197.1 GCA_902471845.1 uncultured Lachnospiraceae bacterium
CCGATCTGTCCAAGACGGACATAGGAAAGTCCCACGTCATTGAGGGTTTCCATTTTCCGGCGAATAGATGGCACATTTTCAAAAAACTCCAGCGCTTCTTCTACGGTCATATTGAGAACATCATAAATATTTTTGCCTTTATATTTGACTTCCAGTGTTTCCCGGTTATAACGTTTTCCCTGGCAGACTTCACAAGGCACATAGACATCCGCCAGAAAGTGCATTTCAATTTTAATGATTCCATCGCCGGCACAGGCTTCGCACCGGCCGCCTTTAACATTGAAACTGAAACGGCCCTTTTTATAGCCTCGCTCTTTGGCATCCACCGTGGAAGCAAACAAATCGCGGATCATATCAAAGACACCGGTATAGGTGGCCGGATTGGAACGGGGCGTCCGCCCGATCGGCGACTGGTCAATGTTAATAACCTTATCCAACTGGTCCACGCCGAGAATATCTTTATGCTTACCCGGACGGGAGGTTCTGGAATGATTCAAATCTCTGGCCAGTCGTTTATATAAGATTTCATTAACAATGGAACTTTTTCCCGAACCGGAAACTCCGGTCACACAAGTAAAGACGCCTAAAGGAATATCCACATCAATATTTTTCAAATTATTTTCCTGGGCTCCGAGAATGGTCAGGTGACCTGTCGGCTGACGGCGTTCCTTTGGAACCGGTATCCGCTTTTTACCGGAAAGGTAAGCTGCCGTAATGGACTTCCTGCTTCGGATAAATTCTTTCGGCGTGCCTTTTGCCACCACTTCTCCGCCATGTTCTCCTGCTCCTGGACCTATATCCACCACATAATCTGCTTCCAGCATGGTATCTTCATCATGTTCCACCACTATAAGACTATTTCCCAGGTCCCGGAGGTCTTTCAGCGCCTTCAGGAGCTTGTCATTATCCTTCTGGTGGAGACCAATGCTCGGTTCATCCAGTATATATGCCACACCGACCAGGCCCGAGCCGATCTGGGTCGCCAGACGGATTCTCTGCGCCTCACCGCCGGACAGAGTGCCAGTAGAACGGGCCAGCATAAGATAGTCCAGACCCACATTAACGAGAAAACCCAGACGAGAACGAATTTCCTTCAAAATCTGCTGCCCGATCATCTGCTGATGTTCGCTCAGCGTCAGATGGTTCATGAAATTCAAAAGCTCGACAATGGACATTTCCGTAATTTCGGCAATGTTTTTATCAGAAACTGTAACTGCCAGTGATTCCCGTTTCAAACGTTTGCCGCCGCATTCACCGCAGGGTGTGATCATCATAAAATTCTCATATTCCTGGCGGATAATTTCCGAACCGGTTTCCCGGTATTTGCGTTCCATGTTGCGGATCAGGCCCTCGAAGGCCACATTATAGACACCCTCGCCGCGCATTCCCTTATAATGAACTTTTACAGACTCTCCATTTGTACCGTGAATCAGAATATCCTGTATCTTTTTTGGATAATCCTTAAATGGCGTATCCAGGGAAAAGTGATAATGGTCTGCCAACGCAACGAGAATGGCGTTGGTAAAGCTTCCTTTGGAATTGGACGACTGCCAGCCCATGGCCACAATCGCTCCCTCATTAATACTCAATGACGTATCCGGAATCAGCAATTCCGGTGAAAATTCCATTTTAAAGCCCAGGCCCTTACATACCGGACAGGCTCCGAATGGATTGTTGAAAGAAAAGCTTCTTGGTTCAATTTCTTCCAGGCTGACGCCACAGTCCGGACAGGAAAAACTCTGACTGAAATTCAGCGGCTCACCGCCGATCACATCAACAACCACAAGGCCATCGGACAATTTTAACGTTGTTTCCAGCGAATCGGTCAAACGTTTTTCAATCCCCGCTTTTACCGCCAGCCGGTCCACGACAATTTCTATATTATGCTTTTTATTTTTGTCCAGTTTGATTTCTTCTGATAACTCGTAGAGATTTCCATCCACCATCACCCGGACATAACCGCTGCGCTTCGCCTGCTGGAAAATCTTCACATGTTCCCCCTTACGTCCGCGGACCACCGGCGCCAAAAGCTGAATCCGGGTCCGTTCCGGCAGGGCCAGAATGGCATCCACCATCTGATCCACTGTCTGCTTTTGAATCACCTTTCCACATTTCGGACAATGAGGAATACCGATACGTGCATAAAGTAAACGCAGATAATCATAAATTTCCGTCACCGTTCCAACCGTAGAACGGGGATTCCGGTTGGTTGATTTCTGGTCAATGGAAATCGCCGGAGGCAGTCCTGAAATACTTTCCACTTCCGGTTTTTCCATCTGTCCGAGGAACTGACGGGCATAGGAGGATAAGGACTCCATGTACCGCCGCTGTCCCTCTGCGTAGATTGTATCAAAGGCCAGAGAACTTTTTCCTGAACCGCTGAGGCCGGTCAAAACGACCAGTTCATTTCTTGGAATATCAATATCAATTCCCTTTAAATTATGCTCTCTGGCACCCCTAATCTTTATATACTCTTTTTTTCCTGCCATAACTACCTCTTTTTGTCTGTCTGATCTGTCAATACGTCCTCTTCTGTTTCCAACTGCCGCCGTGCTTCCTCACCGCTCAGTACATCTTCCTCTTCCGGACTTAATAAAATCACCCGGATTCCAAGATCTTCAGCCCGCGCCACAGCATCTGTAATAAGCTCCGATTCCACCGGGACAATAAACAACACATCCATCGGCGCATCAATAAGTTGATTCAATTGTTCCACCTGACGGACCGCATCGCCATGGGCATCCTGAATATTCAAATGATACCCGTCAGCTTCCATAAATGCACTGTAAAAGGATTCTGTCTGAGCGACTTGCCATTCACTGAGATTTGAACTTTGAGCAAAGCCCACATTTATTTTATCTGCCCGAACCGAAATCTCATCATTTTGGACGATTTCTATCGTCTCATTTTCATCGACAAAACCACGGTGCTCTTCCTCTGTTTCGAAAAGAGCCTGATGGGACGAAACGGCCTTGCCGCATGCGGCAAGGCTCCATATCATTGTCAATACACTCATCAAATACAAGCAACGTTTCATTATTTGCGTATTTCCAGTAATTTTTTCTTTAAGTCATCTTCCATCTGACGCAGTTCGCCTTCTGCCGCCAGACGTTTTTCTCTGCCTTCTGTCTGAATCTTCATAATCTCATCCAGTGTCGAGATAAGGGATTCGTTCGTCTGTTTCAGAGTTTCAATATCCACAATACCTCTTTCGGAAGCCTTGGCCGTCTCGATGGATGCCATCTTAAGGGTTTCTGCATTCTTTTTCAGAAGCTCATTGGTCATATCCGTCACCTGCTGCTGAGCCTTCGCTGCCTGATTGGAATGCTCCACGCCAAGAGCCAGCACCATCTGACTCTTCCAGAGCGGGATGGTATTGACCACTGTCGACTGAATCTTTTCCACCATCATTGTATCGCTGTTCTGTACAAGACGAATCTGCGGTGCGGTCTGGATGGAAATCATACGGGTTAAATCCAGATCATGAAGCTTTTTCTCGAAACGCTGGCACAAACCTTCCAAGTCTTTGGCCGCCTGAGCATCCTCAGCCAGGCCGCTGGCCTCTGCCTTCTGAATCAACACCGGAAGTTCTTCGTTACGTACCTGTTCCAGCTTTTTCTTACCGGCCAGAATGTACATCGTCAGCTCTTTAAAATAGGTCAGGTTCAATTCATACATTTTATCGAGGGTAGCGATATCTTTCAGTAAAACAACCTGATGGGCTTCCAGAGATTTACAGATCTGCATCACATTATCCTCAGCCTTGGCATATTTTGCCTTCATTGAGACCATTTTATT
>CABRLU010000198.1 GCA_902471845.1 uncultured Lachnospiraceae bacterium
AATTCAATAAGAGTATCTTCAAATGCCCGATTACCATAGACGCAAACAAGAACACATCGTGCCTGGTTACCATGAATTTTGGCAATTCTCTCTCCGGCGAGAGACGGAACACGACCGCCATAAGAAGGCACAGCGATTACCGCTACCGCATCTTTTTCTAAAGTGATGGCATCAAAATCGGTCAGCGCATCCGTTAAGTCAACCTTAACTGCCGGTTCTCCCCATTCTGCTGTAAGCTCTCTGACAACCTGCTGTGTACCACCAGTTGGACTAAAAACAATTTCTGTAAATTTCATTTATGCCCCTCCTGTAATTTTAAAATTTACATCAATTATACCAGTCTTTTGATGTAATGTCAAATTTTACACCATTGCTTTTTTATGATATACTGTTTGAAAAGGAGGTCTACCATGCATATCAGTACAAAATGTTCCATTGCAATTCATTGTTTAATTTTTATTTACGAATATGGAGAGAGTAAAAAAGTTACAAGTCAGTTACTGTCAATGTCAACAGGAAGCAACGCTGTCACAATACGAAATATTTTAAGTTCATTGAGAAAAGAAGGCATTGTATCCATAAAGTTTGGCACAGGAGGAACGACCCTCAACTGCCCATTAAATGAAATAACTTTATATCGCATATATAAAGCAATAGAACCCGATTTTATTTCTAAACTCATCGGTATTCACACTTTGCCCTCCCCTCTGTGCCCGGTCGGAAGGAATATTCACGCTGTTTTAAATCATTCCTATGAAAAAATACAGAATGATTTATGTAAGAGTTTACAGAATATCACCATGGAAGATATTATCAGAGACTATAACCAAATTGGAGGTACCACCCTATGAAAATAAAACAAATCCTTACTGCCATCGCCCTGACACTGTGTATTCTGTCAGCCGCCGTTGTCTTTACACTGAATTTCCGTCCCCTCTACTATATGGACATTCATCATTTTAATCTCCCGGAAAATACCGGATACTCAGAAGAAGAAATCCGTGAAAACTATGACACCCTTATCGATTACAATTCGGTTTTCTATCGTGGAGAGCTGGAATTCCCTACCCTTACCATGTCCGAAGAAGGCCGGATTCATTTTGTAGAAGTGAAACGAATCTTCGTATTTATCCAGGCTGTCCTGCTTCCGTTAAGTCTGCTCGGAAGTATTTTGGGCATTTTAAGCCTGAAAAAACAGAAGCCAGCCTATCTCAGACTGACTTCTGTTTTGACACTGGCTCTCCCGGTTATTCTCGGCGCGCTCATCGCCATGAACTGGGACCAGTTTTTTGTTCTGTTTCACAAACTATTTTTTAATAACGACTATTGGATTTTTGATGCCGACACAGACCCGATCATCCTGCTGCTGCCCGATGGCTTTTTCATGCACTGTGCACTGATGATTCTGGCACTGATCGTCATCGCCAGCCTTCTGTGTTTTGTTATTTATCGAAGACTGAGCCGCCGGCCTGAAATCTGCTCAAACTGACATCAATATACCCGGAAAATCAGCCGCAGACTTGTAAATACAAAGACGGTCAGCGACACGATACCTATCGTTAAAAGAATTTGATTCCTGCCGTGGAAAAGGTCTGTCTTTAACAGATACTTTTCCCGGTAACGAATATATCCTGCTATATGTTTTAAATTAAGGACCAATGTCACAAATGTCAAAATCAGGCTTACCCACCAGAGAACCAACTGGGTAACCCCCGCCACATTGGTCGTCTCACCTCTGGACTGAACATTGATGATCGGATCCCGCGTTGTGCAGGTCAGAGTATTTCCTTCTGTGACCATATCCGCATGGCCGCCTTCTTCAAAAGCTGCCACATATCCTTTCGGGTATTCCATTCGATAGACGATGCCGTCGCTCACAACAGCACTTCCAAGAAATTTCTCCAGATTGATATGGTCTTCATAAGCGTAGGACCTGATTTTCAACTGTTTTTTACGGGATTTCCCTCCAGTAAGAATACTTGTCAGCTCTTCCTCATTGGCTGAACCATCCAGGAATTTCGTTGTCTTCAGCGATAAATCCTCCGGGCTGTCAGCCTGAATACGGACTGTGTAAACTTTCATGCCATTCGTTTCCCCGGTTTCCAGCGTCATTCCTTCATCCATCCGGGCCCGAAGCTTACTTTCAAAATTTTCTCCCGTCAATGTCGCCTGCTCCGCATCAAAGAAAAAACTCAATGTCCGTTCCAATGCTGTTTCACTATTGACATTCGTTCCGATTTCGATTTTCTGTATATCAATGGCATAGGTCAGACTGATCTGTACTTTATCCGACGGTCCAACAGTCATATATACGCTGGTGTATTTGTCATCATTATCAAAGGAATAATTCTTTAAAAATCCTGTCACGGACTGGCACTCATTAAATGAATATTCCGAACTGGTTTTCAGCAGATACACCAGTTCCGTTCCTTCCTTTGCAAAATCCAAAAAATAGGAACCATCCAGATAAATTGTAATTTCTTTATGGGCACGGAACGGGTCGGATTCATCCCCGGTCTCCGCCACCTCAAACTCACAGTTTTTTGTTTGAAGTACCGAATTTAACTGGGAAATCAAGGTCTCCGTATTGTAGGCACTGAAACCGATGGTATACACCCGCTGCTCATTGACATTATTCACTTCATAGACACCGCCGTCCGGCGTCAGTTTTTTAATGGCCCTATCCATATCGTCGCCCATATCATAATACGTATCCTGATTCACGATAAAATTCACAGCCACTTTATAGGAGCCATCATCATTCATGGTCATCTCAACAGAGAGACTGTCAAAGGCATGGGATTCCATCTTTTCCACATGAATCATCGCTTCCGTCTCAATGCTCTCTCCATCATAAATAACCTTTGTATCTCCATTCTGGAAAATATCCGTCAACTCCATGTCCTCGAACTCGCTGTTTTTGTCCTTGAGCGCGTCCAAAAGCCACCCAAATAAGTCCTGAGAAGTGAAGTTTTCCTGAAGCATATATCCGTCCTTAAATATGGAATTGGACGCATCATAGTAAATTCCCGGCGTTTTTCCAAGAATCTGGCCAATCTTATTGGTATAGTCGGAAAGGCTGGCAAATTCCAGTGTCATCGTAATTCTGACGCCGCTATTCACCTCTTCGGCAGAACAAAGGAGGGTCGACGGACATTTCTCCGTCACCATTTGCTGAAGTTCTTCTAAATCACTGTTAAATGCCTGGCGAAAAACACTCTCGGAGACCACAGCTGACATTTCTCTCTGTCCCTTGAACTTACTGTTCACTTCGAGAGTTGTGTCGATGCTCATTTTATTGTTTCCCATGCAGCCGCAGAGCAGCCACATCATCAGACAAATCAGACCTGCCAGAAACCATTTCTTCTTGTCTTTCGCGCCCATATGATGCCTCCTTAATCTTGTTCCACGTGATTTAAATGCCGACGCAGCATATCCAATGCCTTCTTCACTGAGATTTCCCGAACCTTCTGACGGTCACCGTTCATATGGTAAGATTCCACCCAGACTTTTCCGTCAATACAGCATCCGATATATACCAGACCCACCGGCTTTTCCTCTGTGCCGCCATCCGGGCCGGCAATCCCTGTCACAGAAATCGCTGCCCGGGCGTCCGCTGCCTTCGCAGCTCCCTTTGCCATTTCCTCCGCACAGGCCTCGCTGACAGCGCCTACTTTTTTCAATGTCTTTTTCTTCACACCAAGAATCTTCTGCTTTGCTTCATTGGAATAGGTAATATAACCTTCGTTAAACACATCCGAAGCCCCCGGCACATTAATGAGTGTTGATGCCACCA
>CABRLU010000199.1 GCA_902471845.1 uncultured Lachnospiraceae bacterium
TTCGTCCCCAACAGATACACGGAAGATAATCCGATTTTCCATAAGGCCGGTTGACCGCCAGGAGCAAGTCCGCAATCTCCCTTCCAAGCGGCGTCATCCGGTATACCGGCTGTTTACAGATATAACCGTCCAGGAAAATGCTGTTCGGTTTTACGTTTTCCGGCTCCTCATCCAAAACTTCCACATCCCGGACAAAAACGGAAAGAACAAGCCGATTTCTTCCCTCCTCATGTTTATTGTAGGAGCGAAACTGTCCATGGGCCTCCAGCGTGCGCCCTATGTAATTTTCAGTAACGTCGATCAGCCTTTCGGAAATCATCAGCGGTATCCGGTCCACCATATTGCTGAGTCTCTGAACAATGACCTCCACCACATAAAATCCTTCGCCGAAAACTTCATGACTGTACACAAATTCCGAATCCACAACCCCCACGATTGTCACCTGATTATTATCCAGCACCTTGTCTGCCATACTTTTGTTCCCCTTTCTGTATATACAAGTTTTCATCTCGTTTAATATATCTATTCGGTTCCGGATGGATTTAGAACCGAATTCTTAAATGACTTTAGCATGAATTGGTAATGAAATAAATTATCATTCATCGACAGGAAAACCCTGAATATGACAGCAAATGCACAATTCCAGAATTCAATTATATTTTTCTTAATAAATTTTCTTGAAAAACCGTGGCATTATGGTAGAATATAAAAGTTGTCAGTAGTACATGTATGAATGGATTGGAAGGAACGGAAACAATTATGAAAATCAAACGTGAAGATATCCGAAATATTGCGATTATTGCTCATGTAGACCACGGTAAGACAACATTGGTGGATGAGTTATTAAAACAGAGCGGTGTATTCCGCAGTAATCAGGTTGTTCAGGAACGTGTCATGGATTCAAATGATATCGAACGTGAACGTGGTATTACAATTTTATCAAAAAACACAGCTGTATTTTATAAGAATACAAAGATTAATATTATCGACACACCAGGACATGCCGATTTCGGCGGTGAAGTTGAACGTGTCCTGAAAATGGTAGACGGTGTTGTTCTCGTTGTCGATGCCTTTGAAGGTCCGATGCCGCAGACAAAATTTGTCCTTAAAAAGGCATTGGAACTGGAATTGGCTGTTATTGTCTGCATTAACAAAATCGACCGTCCGGAAGCCCGGCCGGATGAAGTCATCGATGAAGTGCTCGAACTTTTAATCGATCTGGATGCATCCGATGAACAGCTCGACTGCCCGTTTGTATACGCTTCTGCCAAATCCGGCATTGCCATGCTGGAGCTTGGTGAAGACGGTCAGGATATGAAACCGCTTTTTGAAACGATCATTGACCATATTCCTGCACCGGAAGGTGATCCGGATGCTGATACTCAGGTTTTGATCAGTACCATTGATTATAATGAATATGTCGGCCGCATCGGTGTGGGCAAGGTCAGCAACGGTACGATTCAGGTAAATCAGGATGCTGTTATCGTCAATGCCCATGACCCGGAGAAAAACCGTAAAGTTAAAATCAGCAAGCTTTATGAATTCGACGGTTTAAATAAGATTGAGGTAGACAAGGCCTCCGTCGGCTCTATTGTTGCCATCTCCGGCATTTCAGATATTCATATCGGAGATACGCTCTGCTCTCCGGAAAATCCGGAACCAATTCCGTTCCAGAAGATTTCCGAGCCGACCATCTCCATGAACTTTCTTGTTAATGACAGTCCGCTGGCCGGTCAGGAAGGTAAATACATCACCTCCCGTCACCTGCGCGATCGTCTCTTCCGCGAGCTGAACACAGACGTCAGTCTCCGCGTTGAAGAAACAGAGAACACGGACTGCTTTAAAGTTTCCGGCCGTGGTGAGCTGCATCTCTCCGTTTTAATTGAAAATATGCGCCGTGAAGGCTATGAATTTGCGGTCAGCAAGGCTGAAGTTATTTACAAAAAAGATGAAAAGGGTAAACTGTTAGAACCTATGGAGACGGCGGTTATCGATGTTCCGGATGATTTCACCGGTATTGTCATTGAAAAACTGAGTCTCCGTAAAGGTGAGCTTACTGGAATGTCCAAAGCCAGCGGCGGTTATTCCCGTCTGGAATTCAACATTCCGTCCCGTGGTCTCATCGGCTACCGCGGTGAATTTCTGACAGACACCAAGGGTAATGGTATTTTAAATACGATCTTCAATGACTATGGTCCGTACAAGGGCGACATTGCTTACCGTCAGACCGGTTCCCTGATCGCTTTTGAATCCGGCGAAACACTGGCCTACGGCCTGTTCAACGCCCAGGACCGCGGAACCCTCTTCGTCGGACCAGGAGAAAAAGTTTACGGCGGCATGATCGTCGGCCAGAATCCGAAAGGCGATGACATTGAACTGAATGTCTGCAAGGCAAAACACCTGACCAATACCCGTGCGTCCGGTTCCGACGATGCTCTGAAACTGACACCACCGCGCATCTTAAGTCTTGAAGAAGCACTTGACTTCATCGAAAACGATGAACTTGTCGAAGTTACACCAAAAAGCATCCGTATGCGTAAGAAAATCCTCGATACAAAAATGCGTATGCGGGCAAATCGCAAGTAGAACATAAAAACATCTGCCTCTTATTCCTTGACACGGAATTATCGGCAGATGTTTTTTTATTTTATTCTCTATCAATATTTTTGTCGAATTATACGTTTAATTGTGATTTTTGCCGCAGTTCTTTATGCTATACTTATGTTGTATAATCTAAAGAAAGCGGATGCGATTTCAATTGCCCTCCAGTCTCCACGAAAGAGGGTGATGCCCATGAGTACCATGGAAGTTCTTACTTTAATCCTGGTTATTTTAGCGGCACTGACTTGCATAGATCAGCATAATAAGAAATAGCATCCACCCATCCAAAGTTGATGCTATTCCTTAATAGTATATCACTGAGGGCATCAGATTTTGCATCTGAACACCTTTCTTATTTAAAATTTATTATCACTTCAATATTCAAAGCGTCCCTGCCGGTATGTATTTCTTTTTCCATTTATTTGTCCGGAATCTCAGGAAATAGATCATTCCCCTGGAACATTCATCAATGGCCATAGCAACCCAGACACCCTGTAATCCCAGGTGAAGAATTCCTCCGAGGATATAGGACAGTAATAAAGCCACTGCCCAGTGAAAGCTGATACCGACACAGATCGGCAGTTTAATCTCTCCAACAGAAATCAGGGACTTTGTCATCAAAATATTGATCGCCCGGCCAAACTCTAAAAAGATATCAATAAAAAGGACCTGCTTACCTAAGGCCAGCATTTCCTCATCCTGAGTAAAAATTCCAAGCACTGAATGGCTGAAAAGCCAGATGATAAACATCATGCCAACACAGACGGCAATGGAAATCTTCAATGTCCACCAGACTTTTTTCTCCACTTCTTCCACCTTACCGCTGCCAAGCAGATAGCCGATCACAATCTGCACGGCCTCCGAGATGGCAATAGCATAGACATAAGCAAAATTCGCCAAAAGGCTGCAATAGCCCTTTGTGGCCGTTACGGCGGCACCATAAGGATTAATAACGCTCAATATACAAATCTGAGACAGATTGTAAGAGAAATTCTCCGCCCCTGACGGAATACCGATCTTCAAAAGCTTGAACAACATTTCCTTACTGCCCTGCTTCAAATATTTAAATTTCAGCTCTATTTTTGTACATTTGCGAAAAACGATGTAAATGCATATAAGCCCGATAGACTTACTGATGACCGTCGATATGGCGG